>DASTIZ010000170.1:0-3972 GCA_035717045.1 Chitinophagaceae bacterium | reverse complement strand
TCTTTGCGAACACCAGGACCAGGGTAGTTTTGGGTTTGTTTTGAACCGCAAATACGAGAATACCATAGATGAGATCATTCCCGAATTAGAAGGTTATAAATTGCCCGTTTATTATGGCGGGCCCGTCCAGACTGACACCCTCCATTTTTTACATCAATATGCTGAAGCGATACCGGGATCGGTGGAAGTGATCAAAGGCGTTTACTGGGGCGGTGATTTTGACATCCTGACCCAATTGATCAAAAAAAATGAGATCGATGAAAATAAGATCCGGTTTTTTATTGGCTACTCCGGCTGGGGAAGCGGACAACTCAATGATGAACTGACCGGCAAATCATGGCTAACTGTGAAAGCGCTCAGGAAACTTGTCTTTCATAAAAAACATGATGAGATCTGGAAAGATGCCCTCAAACAACTTGGAGGCGATTACGAAATGATGATCAATTTTCCCATCGACCCACAGCTCAATTAATTTTATCGCCGGCATTTTATTTGCCCAAATGGGACTAAATTTATCCCGCCCATTATTTAGTCAACTATTACATCGATGAAAAGATCATTCAGCCTCCTGTTGGCAGCAGCCGCGTCGCTATTCCTAATTACTTGTACGCAAAAAAGAAGTGGTAAAGCCAAAGTTCTTGTGTTCAGCAAAACCGCCGGTTACCGCCACAGCTCTATCCCGGCTGGTAAGGCTGCTATCATGAGCCTTGGACAGCAGAATAATTTTGACGTCGATACTACAGAGAATGCCGAATGGTTTAATGAGGACACGTTGAAAAAATATTCTGCGGTTGTGTTTTTGAGTACCACCGAAAATGTTTTGGATTACAGGCAGGAAGCTGCCTTTGAAAGATATATTCAATCTGGTGGTGGTTTTATGGGTATTCATGCCGCTACTGACACGGAATATGATTGGGGTTGGTACGGTCGTCTTGTTGGAGGGTATTTTGAAAGCCATCCCAAAATACAGGAAGCAAAGCTTAACGTTATCGATAAATCACACATATCCACTAAACACTTACCTGAGAACTGGGTACGAACTGATGAATGGTACAATTTCAATAAACTTGATTCGAATGTCAATGTGCTGATCAAAATTGATGAGAAGAGCTATGAAGGTGGGTCCAATGGTGATAATCATCCAATGGCATGGTATCATGAATATGACGGTGGCCGCGCTTTTTATACTGAACTGGGACATACCGACGAATCATTTAGTGATTCACTTTACATGCAACACGTTCTTGGTGGTATTCAATATGCGATTGGCGACAATAAACAATTGGATTACAGTAAAGCAAAAACTCAAATGCCTCCCGATGAGGATCGTTTTGTAAAAACCAACCTGGTACAGGGTGAATTTTTCGAGCCAACTGAAATGACCATTTTGCCAAACTTCGACATTATTGTCGTGCAGCGCAGGGGTGAGGTCCTCCTTTATAAAAACGAAACGAAAAAGATCAAACCAGCCGGTTTTCTGGATGTTTACTGGAAAACAAAGGTTGCCAAAAATGTCAATGCCGAAGAAGGATTGATGGGTATTGCCAAAGATCCTGACTTCAACAAAAATAACTATGTATACCTTTTTTATAGTCCTTCTGATACGTCCGTAAATCGTTTGTCAAGGTTTGAATTCAGGAATGATTCACTGATCAAATCAACCGAGAAAATAATCCTTCAATTCTATTCACAAAGAGAGATATGTTGTCATACCGGCGGCTCGATTGCTTTTGGTGCAAATAGAATATTATTCTTGTCGACAGGTGATAACTCTACTCCATTTGATGAACCAAAAGGGAAATATGTCAACCATGGTTTTGCACCGCTTGATGACCGGCCCGGTCATGAACAATACGATGCAAGACGAACATCGGGTAATGCCAATGACCTGAGAGGAAAAATTTTAAGAATAAAGGTAAATGAAGACGGTACCTATGAAATCCCGGAAGGAAATTTATATCCGAAAGGTACAGAAGGTACAAAACCCGAGATCTATGTTCAGGGGAATCGCAATCCATACCGGATCTCTGTGGATCAAAAGAATGGTTTTTTGTATTGGGGCGAAGTGGGTCCCGATTCTGATAAGGACAGTTTTCAAACCCGTGGACCCCGTGGTTATGATGAAATAAACCAGGCACGCAAAGCAGGAAACTTTGGCTGGCCTTATTTTATTGGTGATAACAAACCATATTATGAATATGACTATGGCACCGGCACGACAGGACTGAAATTCGATCCGGACAACCCGGTAAATAATTCAAGAAACAACACTGGACTAAAAATATTGCCGCCAGCGCATGCAGCGTTCATCTGGTATCCTTATGGGTACACAAAATATTTTCCGCAAACGGCAACAGGCGGGAGAAATGCAATGGCGGGTCCTGTGTATTATGCCGATATGTATCCGGAAGAATCAAGAATGCCGGATTATTATAATGGCAAATTGTTTATCTACGATTGGATACGAGGATGGATAAAAGCAGTGAGCATGTTGCCAAATGGCGATTATGATAGGATGGAACCCTTTATGGAGAATACAAAGCTGGCCAATGCCATTGATATGGAAATGGGACCCGACGGAAAAATCTATATTCTTGAATATGGAACCGGTTGGTTCCAGAAAAATCCTGATGCAGCGTTATCAAGGGTCGATTACATATCCGGCAATCGTGCACCGAAGATCGCAAACGTTTCGGTGGACAAATCAGCAGGCGCGCTACCCTTCAAGGTGAATATATCAGTTGATGCAGTTGATCCGGAAAAAGATAAAATGACGTATATCTGGACACTGGGCGACGGAACGGTAAAAGAAACATCAGACCCCCAACTTGAACACCTTTATAATAAGGTCGGCGATTTTGGAATTACTGTCGAAGTAAAAGATAAAGATGGCGCCTCGGTAAAAAGCGAAACTGTACAAGTGTATGCAGGTAACACAACACCTGAAGTAAGCATTAATATCACTGGTAATAAAACATTTTACTTTCCTGGCAGACCGGTTGTGTATTCAGTAACGGCATCAGATAAGGAAGATTCGGCAATTGTGCCTTCTAATTATTTCATCTCTGCAGACTATCTTGAAGGAACTGACCTGGCCGCGATACCAACAGGACATAAGCAGGGAGAAGCAGAGATAACCGGAAAGAGTCTGGTGCAATCATTGGATTGTAAAACCTGTCATAAAGAGGCAGAAAAAAATATAGGGCCCGCTTACATCGACGTAGCAAAAAAATATCAGAACGACCCAAATGCAAGAACCTATCTCGCTGAGAAAATTATCAAAGGGGGTGGCGGGGTCTGGGGTGAAGTTGCCATGGCAGCTCATCCTTCCTTGCCACGCAGTGACGTTGATCAAATCATAAACTGGATAATGAGTCTTGCAGAAAATAAAACAGTTGAGAAATCTTTACCGCAAAATGGCTCCATACAGGCTTCACTTGGCAAACCAGTAAAAGATAATGGTGTGTTGAGTCTTTCCGCAAGCTATACCGATTTGGGAGGTACTAATATTAAATCACTCACCGGCAGAACGACCACTTTATTACGCAACAATAAAGTCTTATTCAGTGGAAAAGAAAAAATGAAAGGTTATACCACCGTAAATTTCGGTGGTCAGAATTTTATGATCGCACCGGTGGCGGAAGGATGGTTTACATTAGAGAATATTGATCTTAGTGGCATAGGGTCTGCGGAAATCACAGCCGGCTGGCAACAAGCGCCGGCTTATGGTTTTGATTTTGAAATAAGATTAGATGATAATGCCGGAAAAATAATTGGCACGGGCAGTATCTTGCCACCAAAAGAAAAATTAAAACCCGGTGCAATCGGCTTCGGTATGGCAAACATTCTAATAGAAGGAGTAACAGATGGAAAATTTCATACCCTATACATTCTAAGTAAACCCAGGGATGCGAAGGAATCCACTCAGATCTTTTTGCGGTCAATCCAGTTTAATTACAGTCAAAACAATTT
>DASTIZ010000169.1:0-15039 GCA_035717045.1 Chitinophagaceae bacterium | reverse complement strand
TGATATACCAAAATCTTTCGTCATTTGGTATCGGTGCGCCGGTAGCACTTTGGTTAACAGAAGCCGATCTGTTGAAGTTTCCAAAATAATAGGTGGTAAAACCAAGAGTAGCATTTACGTTATGGCTCCCGCGAATTTTCTTTTTATAAGTAAGAATGTGATCCTGCTGATATTTTCTCCATGTCTGGTCATCTTCGGTGACCCTTGTTGAAGGGCTGGCCAAGAAAACAGCGTTGACAGAGGGATCATAAGAATTGTAAAGTGGAAGATAGCGTCTTGTATTAAGAGTACTCAGATCTCCGTAAAGGGTACTCTTAAAACTAAAATCTCTTAAAAAATTGATTTCAGCAAATGCACTTCCGACCATTCTATATTCTATGCTGATTGTTTTATCCCACTCATTTTCCATGTATATCAAAGGATTTACAACCCCTGAAGTTTGGAGAATCGGAAGCTCCGAATAGAGGTTTTGATTCATGCTGTCCAGCCCATAAGGATTTTTTGTATAAACCGTAGTATAATCCGCTGAAACAATTGGAACGACCTTACGTGCTGCGTCGAGTATCCAGGTCGCGTTGTAAGGATTATGTTGCCTTACTCCGTTAAAATTGAACCCGACCCTGATTCCTTTACTCAATCTGAATTCGTCGGTGAGCGAAAAAAGCCATTTTTCCAGTTTTTCATATTTGATCAGACCTTCATCGCGGGTGTAGCCCAGTCCCATACTGAACTTGTTCTTATCAGTACTGCCTGATAAACTCAGGTTGCTCGCATTAAATTTTCCGGTTCTGGTTACTGCATCTATCCAGTCAGTATTACCAGTCCAGGGTGTATAATCGAAAGGAGGAATTGGAGTATTCAGATTTGCCTTTTCCTCTTCAAATAATGTTTTAAATGTTGCGGCATCTGCCAATTCGATTTTATCAACTAACTTTTTGAATCCATAAGAAGAATTAAAATTGATGATCACCTGTCCGGCCTTTGCTTTCTTGGTAGTTATCGCGATAACACCTGCCGCACCTTTTACACCAAAAATGGCTAATGAAGAAGGATCCTTTAAAATTTCGATGGACTCAATATCATTTGGATTGAGATAGTCAATATTGTCATTAAATATTCCATCCACGACGTAAAGAGGAGAAACCGAGCCGATACTGATCGTACCCCGGATACGAATATCAGGAGCCTGACCAGGCGTCCCGCTATTTACAACTGATAAACCGGCTACTTTACCCTGCAGGGAGGCTATCGGGTTTGTGTTCGGTCTGTCTGCTACCTCTTTACCTGAAATTTTTACGATCGAACCGGTGAGATCTCTTTTAGCTGCGGTACCATAGCCCGTTACTACCACTTCATCCTGTATTTTCGTGGAAGGAGTTAATGATACATTTATTGTGGTTTGTCCACTTACCGGAATTTGTCTTTCGTCGTAACCTACATAAGTAATAATAAGCACTGCATCATCCGGAACAGTGATCGCATAATCTCCTTTTGAATCGGCAGATACACCAATGTTGCTTCCTTTGACACGGATACTGGCACCTGCTAATGGATTTCCATTTTCGTCCGTGATCTTTCCGGTAACTCTTATGTCAGGAGCCGAAGTAACTTTAGAAAAAAGCACGACGACGTTATCTGGCATCACTTTGTAAGAAAGCGAGGTACTGATCAAGAGCTTATCCATTACCTGTGGCAGGTCAGCATCCCGAACTACCAGGTCGATCTTTTTGTTTACAGGAGCAATGTCGCTGCTGTAAACGAAGCGATATTTCGAAGCTTTTTCGACCGCAACTAATGCTTTTGACCATTCCGTATTTCTAATTATAACAGTGATCTTATCCTGGCCATTGGCAAACGATGAACAGTGAATGCACACAACCAGTAGCAGTAAAGTGGTTATTTTCATAATCCGCAGGATTTGTTCCCGTCCAAGGGGCTTTTTCAAAAAGCAGCTAAGAATTTCCCGTTTTGGCATAAATTCGGTTTTAGGGGTTAAGCAATCAGTAGTTATCACTTGTTGTTTGCCTTTTAATAACGGGGGATGCGGCAACATCTCCCGTTCCTGTTTATTAATAAATAACTACGTTGTCGGTCCCGATCCTGAAGTTGAAGGACTTTGATAATTTCAGGTATGACAGAACTTCTTCCATAGTTTCATTTTCAAAATTCCCGGTATAATGAACAGTCTTAAGTGATTCATTAGCGATCGTTACTTTTTTTCCAAACCATCTTTCTATGAGGGTCCCGATATGTTCTAGCGTTTCATCTTCGAAGTACAATTTGTTTTGTGTCCATGCTATTTCACCAATAATATTGTAGGTCGCGTTTGGTTTTAATTCTTTTACTACAATTTGTGGAACTGGAACCGGGCTGGATCTAGCAGTTATTTTTTCTGTTTTCGTTTCTGGTTTGGGGATTTCGTTAGCGACAGTTATTTTTTCATTCGGTTTCAGAACGAGCTTTTGATCCCTGTCTTTTAAAGTTACCTCAATCGTACCTTTTATCAATGCGGCTTCAGCGATTTTTTCATCGCTGTATGAACGAACATTAAAAGTGGTGCCAATTACCTTAATATCCATCTTTTTTGTATGAATGATAAAAGGTTTAGATTCATCCCTCGTTACGTCAAAATAGGCTTCACCATCGAGCGAAACCTCGCGCAGGTCCTTATTAAAAGTCGAATTATTATAGTCAAGACTGGAACCGGCATTTAGCCACACTTGTGAACCATCCGGCAAGACGACCTTGGTGCGATTACCATTTTTGGTTACCACCGAACTGAACTCCTGCTTCGCCGCCGCTACCGCGTTCTTTTTTCCCGGAAGAAAATATATTGCTCCGATTGAGCCGATGATAAGGGTAACAAGAGAAATAATGGTTAAACGGTTTGTCCGGAGGGACTCCCTTGAAAAGAGTGAAAGCAGGAAAGAAGCCTTTTTATCCTCCAGATCTTCGTTTATAAACTCTGGTGCCCCACCTTGATTCGACTCTTCTGCAAAAAACTCATCCTTGTACTTCATCACATGACGCATATAAGCGCCTTCATCCGCAAAACTGCCATTCTGAAAACGTTGTTCCCACATTTCTGTGATCAGATCTGCCTGGTGATGAAGGTTGGGATTGCTTACAAGAATGGACTTAAGTTCGTCCAATTCAACTTCATTTGCCTCATTAGCAAGCTTTTTGGAAAGTAAATTCCAGAATCGTTGGTTATTTTCGTTATGCACTCGATACTAAGGACAAATTTTTCCGGTCGTTCCCCCAAAAGAGTTCAGAAAGTTTTTAATTGTGTCTGAAGGTGTAACGAACTGCTCCGCTGATCTTTTTTAGTGCAATTGAGATCTGATTTTCAACTGTGCTTACGGAGACGCTGAGAAGTTGGGCGGTCTGTTTGTAAGATAGCCCGTCTTCCTTTATAAGTGTAAAAATGAGCTTGCATCTCGGGGGAAGATCATTAATGGCAGCTTTTAATTTCAGGTTCATTTCACGCGTTATCATCGCTGCGCCCGGGTCAGCAAAAGGATCTTCAAGCTCGATCTCGACCATATCAAGATCGGTGAGGTTTTCGCGATGAAGTTTCTTAAGATAATTGAAAGTGGTGTTTTTAGCGGATACATAAAGATATAGCTTAAGATTCTTTATTTCTCCCATCTTCGTCCGGCGACGCCACACATTTATGAAAACATCGGAAACGATCTCATCAGTGAGCTCTTTGTTTTTGGTAAAGCCCATGACAAAGCGTGACAGTTTCGTGTAAAACTGAATGAATAGCTGCCGGTAAGCAAGCTGGTCATCGTTGGCAATTCTTTCGCCAAGCTGGGCAAGAATATCTTTATCCATAAGCAAGCAGATGGCTAAGTTAAAATTATTCATGGAATTACGGTCGTTTATTTTAGAGTTTGGATTTTAGGTTTTGGATTTTTATAGGCTGTTCTTAATAAGTCTAAAATCCGAAATCTAAAATCTAAAATTCAATTCAATCATTTATCATTTTATTTAGGACGGTGGTATTTTCAGACGCGTAACTTTGTTCCCAAAATTTTAAAAATGAACACGACTACACGGACCAACCATGAAATTGATTACCTGATCCGCGGCGAGGAAATGCAATGCGTGGAAATTGAGCTCGACCCTAATGAAACTGCGATTGCAGAAGCGGGAAGCTTCATGATGATGGACGAAGGAATTCAAATGGAAACAATATTCGGTGATGGAAGAGGACAGGAGAAAGGATTTTTTGGAAAACTAATGAGTGCCGGCAAACGGGTGCTTACGGGTGAAAGTCTTTTTATGACTGCGTTTACCAATATGGGGCAGGGAAAAAAGAAAGTAACTTTTGCTTCACCCTATCCAGGCAAAATAATTCCTATTGACCTCCAGGTATTGGGGGGTAAAATGATCTGTCAAAAGGATTCATTTCTCTGTGCGGCAAAAGGTGTGGCTGTCGGAATAGAATTTCAGAAAAGACTGGGAACCGGTTTGTTTGGCGGCGAAGGATTCATCATGCAAAAACTGGAAGGAGATGGATTGGCTTTTGTGCATGCCGGCGGTCATATACTGGAAAGAGACCTGCAACCGGGAGAACTTTTAAAGATAGACACGGGGTGTATCGTTGCCTTTACTCCAAGTTGCGATTACGATATCCAGTTTGTCGGTGGTATTAAAAATACTCTGTTTGGTGGTGAAGGTTTATTCTTTGCAACGTTGCGTGGCCCGGGCAAAGTTTGGATACAATCATTACCGATCAGCAGGCTGGCGGGAAGGATTCTGGCTTACGGTACATATAGACGCAAAGAGGAAGGAAGTCTTTTGGGCGGAATAGGAAATATTCTCGATGGGGATGGGGTTTAACCGTCAATGATAAATAACTCACCTTAATAAATGAAGCGACTGTTAACTCAGCCCACGATTTAGATCGTGGGCTGGTGTGGCAATGAATGCCCAATGCTGAATGTTCAATATCGATCCTCAATAGTCAATAATTGATTGAGCCATCAAAAAGCTACCCTGAGAAGCTTTATTACTTGTGTTATTAATCGATTTAGAATGCCTTTGTCGCATCCTATGAATCAGTTGTCGCAACACTGTGCAGTCTCTGGATTTTTGATGAAGTATGGATTTATCTCACATTACTGGATGAGCCGCACCTCGTGTCCTCAGGAGCCGAAAAGCGGTCCAATTTTCTTAAATCCTTAACGAAAAGAATCAATGCTCCCATTGATCTTGCTTATTCGTTTCTTTGTTAAAGATCTTAACTTCGCAGACCAAATTTCCTTTCATGACCCGTAAACAGGAAACCCTTTCCGATGTAGTAATAAAATTTGCCGGTGATAGTGGTGACGGTATGCAGCTCACCGGTTCGCAGTTTACTAATAATACCGCTATGCTCGGAATTGACCTTGCCACTTTCCCTGACTTCCCCGCTGAAATTCGTGCCCCACAGGGAACATTGCCGGGTGTAAGTGGGTTTCAGCTTCGCTTTTCCAGCAACCCTGTTTTTACTCCTGGTGATCTTTGTGATGTTTTGGTTGCCATGAATGCTGCCGCGTTGAAAACCAATCTCAAGCAACTAAAAAAGGGAGGGAAGATCATCGCCAATACGGATGGTTTTGATGCAAAGAACCTCCGGCTGGCGAACTATCCCGAAGGCGTTAACCCACTGGATAATGGGAGCCTGGATAATTATGAAGTGATAAAGATGGATGTGACTAAGATGACCCGCGAAGCGCTAAAGGACATCACGATGGGAATGAAGGAAAAGGACAGGGCAAAGAACATGTTTGTTCTCGGTTTTCTGTATTGGATGTACAACCGGAGTATGGACAGCACGATCAGCTTTCTGAAAGAGAAATTTGGAAAGAAAGACGATATCCTTAACAGCAATATAAAAGCTCTGCAGGCTGGTTATAATTATGGCGATACCACGGAAACTTTCACCACTACCTATGTAGTGGAAAAAGCAAAAATGGAAGTTGGAGAGTATCGCTCTATTATGGGTAACCAGGCGGTAGCATACGGATTAATTGCTGCTTCGCAAAA
This sequence comes from Chitinophagaceae bacterium, assembly GCA_035717045.1. Classification (GTDB taxonomy): domain Bacteria; phylum Bacteroidota; class Bacteroidia; order Chitinophagales; family Chitinophagaceae; genus VBAS01. The sequence goes on along the minus strand of DASTIZ010000169.1, from coordinate 9,000 downwards.
AAGCGGTTTGCAATTATTCCTTGGTTCGTATCCCATCACACCCGCATCAGATATACTCCATGATCTTGCGAAGTATAAAAATTTTGGCGTAAAAACTTTCCAGGCAGAAGATGAGATCGCTGCGATCACTTCGGCAATTGGTGCCGCTTATGGGGGAAGCCTTGGAGTAACCACATCAAGCGGGCCGGGTATTGCATTAAAGGCAGAAGCCATGGGATTGGCGGTGATGTTGGAGATTCCTTTGATCATTATCAATATTCAACGCGGCGGTCCTTCCACCGGATTACCGACAAAGACTGAACAATCTGACCTGTTGCAGGCCTACTATGGCAGAAATGGGGAGTGTCCTATGCCAATTGTTTCAGCTAATACTCCCGGTGATTGCTTTAGTGCGATCTATGAAGCAGTAAGGATTTCTGTACAACACATGACGCCCGTGATATTCTTGAGCGACGGCTATATCGCCAATGGTGCAGAGCCATGGCGTTTTCCAAAAAGTGCTGACCTGCCACAGATAGAAGTTAACTTTAAAACTTCGTTGGACGAAGGTGAATCGCATTTGCTGCCTTATAAAAGAGACGAAAAACTGGTTCGTCCCTGGGCAATACCGGGAAGTAAAGGTCTTGAGCACCGCATCGGCGGTTTGGAAAAACAAGATGTTACAGGTAACGTAAGTTATGATCCGGATAATCACCAGCATATGGTGAAAACAAGACAGGCAAAGGTTGATAAGGTCGCCGATTATATTCCCTTTCAAAAGATTGATAATGGTCCTGAAAAAGGAAAAGTGCTGGTGTTGGGTTGGGGTTCCACTTATGGGGCCATCAAAAGTGCAGTGGCAGAATTACTGGCAGAAGGAAAATCGGTGGCTCACGCTCATCTTCGTTATCTGCGTCCATTCCCCAAAAATCTTGGTGAAGTTTTGAGAAGTTACGAAACAGTGCTGGTACCGGAGATAAACAATGGCCAATTGATCAAAATTATCCGTGACGTTTATTTTGTAGATGCAAAAGGATACAATAAGATCATGGGTATTCCCATTACAAAAACGGAATTGGTGGAAGAGTTAAAGAAGTACGTTTAAAAAATTAACCATAATTAACCGCAGATCCATCAGTTGTGCTGGTGGATTTTTTATTTTTATTTGCGCTCTTCGGACACCGCAACATTAAGTTCACCTTGCTTTCTTTGTGTAATGCTTTGTGTCCGTCCTGTTACAAATGAATGGGAACACAAAGGGGACACAATGAATCACCAGGGACACCAAGTCGTACACTTAACAACTCATTTTCTTCATGATAAAACAGTTTTATGAAAAAGAGATTTTATAGCATAACCGCTTATGCGATCATTTTTGTTTTGTCGGCTACCGGTATCAAAGCACAGGAGAACAAGATCAACAAAGAGAAATGGCATTGGGGCAATGCGTTGAAACAGGATACAAGTGCCGGATATGTACAGGTTGTGAAGATTGACAATATCCTTTACATTTCAGGAGCAGTGGCAACAGAGGTAACGCCAGAAGGTATCACAAGGGTTTACCGGGCTTTGGAAAGATCATTAAAAAGTTTTGGCGCAGATTTTCAGAATGTGGTGAAAGAGAATCTATATACAACCGACATAGAAGCCATGAAAAAATACAATCATGCCCGCAAGGTATTCTATAAAGGAGATTTTCCCGCAGCAACCTGGACACAAATAACCAGATTATTTATGGCTGATGCAAAGCTGGAAGTTGAACTGATAGCCCATTTGCCAAAATAAGTTTCTCGCCGCGTCGCATACAGATGCCGGATATTAGCTCTTCCAGTATCCAGCATCCAGCATCCTGCATCCTGCATCCAGCATCCTGCATCCAACATCTGTTCCCTATAAATCCAGTCTTTCCCTGAATTCTCACCCCAGCACTTCAGCCTGTGGCTTGAAGAAGAATATGGCAACTGCAAATGCGATAATGACGAGAATAAGCCCGTACATAAAAATATTGTAGGATATACGCAGGTACTTATATTTCTTGGCCAATACGATACCGAGGAAATAAATGTCTTTGATCATGCTGTCATACAAATAATCGCGGCTGTTCAGCATTTCTTTCATTGCCCATTCATATTCGTGCAGATTCATGTTGTAAAAATTGCCAAAGAAAAGAAGGTTGATCTTTTTGTTTTGAATATCTTCCTGGGTAAAACGGCCGGAAGTGATTTTTGGGCGGGTTGCCAATACCGAGAATACTATTGCCGTCACGCAAACGATCACCAATAAGAAAAATGGAACAGCAAGATGGGGATTTGAAATTATCACGGTTAACAATCCGGAGATCATGATCGAGATAATGATCGAATTCACCGATATCATGATATTGGCTTTACTGTCGGCCATCGCACTCAAATTGGTTTGGCTGTTGCTCATGATACGGAACATGGTGCTGATACCTCTTTCGTTCCTGTCGGCTGCATCTTTTTCCTTTTTCTTTTTGTCCTTGTCATCAGCTACAGGTGTTACTGGTATGTTTTTCTTGGCCGCTTTTACTTCAATTTTCTTTGCTTCATTTTTTGAAGGTTTTACTTTGTCATCTTTGATCAGTTCTTTATTTTTTAGTTCTGCCAGGTTTCTGAGTTTTATCGGTTCCAGTTTTTGCTTGGCATAGTCTGTGAAGTATTTGTGACCTTCCAAAAATTTGATATTGATCCTTCGCCAGTCCTTCTTGCTTACCTTTTCGTCATGAGTAGCGTTTATCTCCGCTCTTAATAATTTGCTTTTCTCAAAGAATTCCGACGTGCCTAAGTGTGAAAGATCGGCATCACAAATTATATTTGATATCAGGGAAGTGGGGGTTTGCGGCAACCGTGTCGCATCGATACAGGCAACCGTCTTATGAATGGTATCTGCCGGAACATTTGTCTGTTGCAGGAAATTCGTTGCTAACCGGATGCTTTCTGACTCATGATCCTTGGCGACCCCTTTTGAATAGCCACTGTCATGAAACCAGGCCGCAATTGATAGAGCAAATCGATCATCATCCTGCAAATGGTAAAATTCCGCCATTTCTTCACAGGCTGCCACGACTTCCTGGGTATGGCCGAGATTATGAAAAACAAATGACGGATTCACATGGCTCCGGTAATGATCAGCAATAAATTCCTGTGCTTTCGTCAATAATTCAAATTGGCCTGCGGTCATAAAACATTCGTTAGGAGAATAAATTTAGTATAAACATCGTAAATTGGAACGATTGAACCAAGTAAAGCTAATAAAACAAGCAAACTCTCTATGAATCCAGGTTTTTTATTTAGTGCAACCATGATCCTTTTGATCTTTCTTTTTGCATGCAATAACGAGGGACATAAGCCAAGTATGTTGACAGGGCCAATGAGCGGCTACAGCAATGAACACCGGGACAGAAAATACCTGAAAGATGAGGTAAAAGAAATATCAGGAATGGTTTTTTTAAAAGAGGGTCAAAAATTGGCCTCGGTAAACGATGAAGAACCAAAAATATTTATAGTGGATTTTGCCAATAAGGATACAACCACGTCATTTACTTTTGGTGAAAAGGGCGGGGATTTTGAAGACATAGTGATGGATAGCAAGTATTATTATGTGCTTGAAAGTCGCGGAAGAATTTACCGGGTGCCAAAGCCAGGGACTACAGATTCGATCCAGATATTCAAAATGGCGATCAAGAATGCCGACTTTGAAGCTATGTACATGGATTCTGCAAAACATCGGATAGTGATGTTGTGTAAAAGCTGCCCGGATTATGATAAAGGAAAAACCAAGCCTGCATTTTCTTTCGACCTGGAAACTAAAGAATTCAGCACCGAACCCGTGTTTACCCTCGATGTAGCCAGGGTAAGAAAGCTGCTAAAGAGCCCAAATTTTGGGGCCAAGCCTTCGGCCGCAGCTGTTCACCCCATTCTTAATAAGGTATTTATCGTTTGTTCCCAGGATGGCAAAGGACTTTTGATCTGCAGCCTTGATGGGAAAATTGAACATGCTATTTTTCTTGATGAAAGTTATTTTCCCCAACCTGAGGGGATCACTTTTGCTCCCAACGGAGATCTTTATATTTCAAATGAAGGCCTGTACCAGGCTGGAAGCATCATTCATTATTTTTATAGAAAGTAGTGAGATCTTCGCCCACATTGATTTTATTCCAGATGTTCGGCTTTAAGGGCCCTCCTGGCAATAAATCTTTTTTCGACGCGATGTATTATGCGAAGTGAAAGGACAAGCCAGATAAAGCCGACCGCTATGCCCGCGATCACGTCACTCGCATAATGTACTCTAAGGTATATTCGGCTAAAGGCTATTGCAAGGATCAGAATCCCAAGAATGATGATCAACAAGGTGCGAAGCCACGTGGTTTTTATTTCATGCCAGACCATGTGGATGAAAAGGCCGTAAAAAACAACACTGATCAGGGCATGACCGCTGGGAAAGCTATATCCTGATACATCATCGATCACAGGCTGTAGGGGACGATTCCGTTGAAAAAAAAATTTCAACATAAACATCAGTAACAAACTGCTTAATGATAAGGCGGCGATCCGAGTGGCAAACCATCTTTCTTTCCTGTAGATGAAGAAAGCTATTAAAACAAAATTCAACGGGATCAGGAGATCGTGTTTTCCAAGAAATGTGATAAAGAGCATGAATCCGGTACGGGCATCATTGATATAGGGTTTTATTGTATTAAAAACCCGGTCATCAAACTCAGAGCTTTCCCGTATGAAGACCATTCTTGTCAGATAGATAAAAACAACAAGCGCAAGAAGCAAGAGAATTACGAATAAAAATTCAATGGTAAGAATTGAATACCAGGGTTTCTTTGTTTTCGCTGTAGATTGTGTTTCCATTTTTACATCAGATCTTTAATGCGAATAACTCAATGTTCTCATTTTTGCCTTTCAAATCCACTTCGCCCAAGCTTTCAGTCTGCCAGTCTTTCATTTGAAGTAAATCAATAATTTCTTTTGAAACCAAAAACTTCTGATTAAGGTCATTACAGGCACTTCGTATACGAGAGGCGGTGTTGATAGTGTCGCCACTCATCACCAGTTCTTTTTTCGCAATGCCTACCTGTCCTACGATCACCTTCCCCGTGTGCATTCCTGCTTTATACTCGGGAACGATATCATAATTCAATTTAAAAATATCGTTGTTAATGTTTAATATCTTTCTGGATTCAATTAGTGCCTGTACAGCCTTTTTTGCATTGATGGCTGAACTGGGCCACCAGGCAACGATCTCATCCCCTACATACTGATAAATACGGCCATTATGTTCCATTACGCCCGCTGAAATGCAAAAAATGAAGTCACGAATGAATTCAAAATAATCCTTACCGAGCTTTTCTGCAATAGGTGTTGAATTACGCAGGTCAATGAAAACTATGATCCTTTCTTCTTCACGGGGTTTTAAATATTTTCCAATAATGATATCAAAGAACGCACCGGGTGAGTATTTTTCGTTTACTTCAATAGCGAGTTGGGTGAGGATGTAAAGAATGGACCACTCAACCATTTTCGGGATGATCCATGCGGCATGAAAAGTATTGTGATAGAATCTTTTTATGGATGCCAGGAACGTGCGGTGGCCAATGATCATTTCATAGGTCATATAGATAAGAAAACTCATAATAAGCCCTGCCACAATCAATATCAGAGTTTTGACAACAAGATTTACGGCGGGTGATGCATGCCTGAAAAACCTTGGCAGCACAGAGACAAGAAGAAAACCGATCAGTAAACTGACAATTAATACATTCAGCTCACGAAGCAATATGGTCTTAAGAGTATTTTCGTTGAAGTCTTCATATTTGAATTCAAAAGTATCGGAACTCATTTGTACCAGGAGGACAAAAAAATCGGCTATCGTCCAAAAGGCGGCGATCATTAGAATGATGGGGAACTTCCGTTTGTTTACGATCGATCCGCTTGGCACTATCAGTCTTTGTAAACCCATTATAAAAATCTAGACGGTCATACTTCCAATCAGTGTGATTTTTACGATCATAAAATCAGAAGCTTAAATTTATTTTGGTTCCCAGTGTGACATTGTAAACTTTTTCATTGGTAGAAAATCCTATCGAAGCAGCTACCATGAACTTGTTATAGGGGATAAAGTAGAAACCGCCGCCAAAAGCAGTATGCCACCCTTTGGCATTCTCGCCATCTAACCAAACCTTTCCCAGGTCATAAAAGCCGGTAAGACCGACAGGACCCGGCATCAGGTAAGATTTCAATTCAAACAGACGGAATCTTAATTCTGTGCTTGCATACAAAGATGACTTTCCAAGAAAGCGGTTTGCTCTGAAACCATGAAGATTTTCTCCCAGGTTTGCAGCCTGGAAAAATTCAAATTTCTTATTGAAGATCTTACTTCCGCCAAACGAAATAACTCCTATCAACCTGGCAGGATCACTAAGACTAGCATAAATGGTCATTTCGGAATTGAGTTTCGTAAACGTGTTACTGTTTTTAATGCCGGCAGCAAGCACCAGGTCATTAGCGATCAGGACACCACGGGTGGGAAATATCTCATTATTACGATTGTCAAAGCGCATAGCCAGCTTCGCACCTAACCACGTTTTACGACTGTAGATGTTCGCCGAATCCAGCCCAACTTCATTAGGTTTACCTAAAACGGTGTTCACATTGTCTGAGTATTTGTTCCAGTAATTGAAAAAGTAAGGGCCCGCCATTAGATGAAGGCGTTCAAAGAGTCGCTCACGGAGTAACGCCTGCAATTCGACTGATCGGAAACGAGCCCGGTAGTAACTATAGTTTTTTCCATTGTCCCGGTCGATCGTGATTCTATTGCCCAGGCCGAAAAAATTAGTTACTTCGGGATATCCAATTTCTGCCTTTAACAACAGGTCGGTATTGCGCGTTATGTGATTAAACTCTCCATCATACTTGATCCGAAAACTTTTCCTGCCTAACGAGTAAAACATCCCAAACTTTTGAAAACTGGCATATGGTTCATTCCTGAAACCAAACGTCTTTTTCTCGAATCCCGCACCCATAACAAATCCATCATCAGAGTTAGCACCTATCAATATCCGTGGAAATTCAAACGTGTTGTAGCGATAACCGAGGATGTTGTAGGTATTTACGTTGGGGTCACGGGAGAACCTGATCTTGGTGTGGCCCATATGCTGGATATAATTTCCTTCTACGTTCATGTCATAAAGCAGGTTTTCGACATGTCCTTTGATATTAAATGTATCATTCCCTTTCCCACCGATAATTCGCAATTTGATCCTTGACCTGGCATTTTCATCGATCTCAAAAAGATCATCATCATTCAATCCATATAGTCGTATCTCGCGGGTAACAGAACTTTGAAAAACCCTGTCATACATGATGAAACTTGTGTCATTGCCCGCTTCTCTTGCATACACCCGTACCTGCAGGCCATGGGGGTGATCACTTATCTTGAAATATTCTTTTTGGTTACTACCGACAACATTTACTTCCCTGGACAGGAATTTATGAAACCTGAGGCCTTCATTGGTTAATGCATTTCGCCGGGCGATCAATTTGTCGGTGATCGTTTTGCCATTCATCGGGTAAACTTCCGGGGGCAGTTTTCTTACAGCCCTGGCGATCACACTATCATTCAGCGTTTGTTGTACTTCGGCGATCGTCTCTTTCCATTCTTCTTCATCCAGGTCTGTCATGAATACCCTGTCAAAATCTCTTGCGGCATAACCGAGCCAGTTAACATCGGGAATGTCGTGTCTGAATCCCTGGAGAAATGGGAGAAGATTCCGGCTTGATGCCTTCAATAGTTGCCCGTCGGAATCAAAGAATGCCTGGTCCCTGTCCCGCGGGATAGGATAATATAATTTGCCTTTGCCGGTATCATTTGTTTCCCATTTCCATTGATCAAAGTGACGATCAAAATCACCGATCATGATATCAAGCAATCTTGCCCGTAATACAGCAAATTGATCTGCCCTGTGATCATTTTCGTCGATCAGCTTGCTGAACACCTTGGCGGTGCTTCTTGTATCCGAACCGTCAACGGTAGGGTCGCTTTCTTCGAGCATACAAACCCTGTTTGCAAAAAGAGGCTGGTAGAAGCCAAGTGCGGGGTCATCGGGCACAAAAAACAATTCAGGACGCGGCGCAAGAATACCCAATGGTTTTGCCAGCTCAGGAACCACGAGTGGTGCATAAGGATGAGACGCGGAATTGAACTCCATAACAAGATCCTGGGCGATTGTTCCCCTGAACTCCGGCGGTAGCGCTCCAGTTGGAAGTTTATCGACGGCTCGTAATACCCAGTCTTTTCCGGTTTTTCTGTTTGTTAATTTTAAAGACCTGGTTTGCTTGCTTCCGCCTAAACCGGTTATATCAAACCCTCCTTTTTCTTCGTGAATTTTAAAAACCTTCATATTCACAGGAGCCGACCATTCGTACCGGTAGTTTTGTCCAAGCACAAATTTCTTAAATCCAGTGAGGGGTGGATATTTATCACTGGCGGATATATTGACGGTGTCTTTATACTTTGCATTTACAATATTAACCTCCCGTTTTGTTGAATCTCCACCAACGGAGTCAGGAAGGGATGCAAAATTCAGGAGGGTTGTGTTATAGGTGCTTCTTATAGAATCGCTTACAGAATAAAAATTGACCGTAACATTTTTATTGGTTGATACCTCCATTACCACGAAACCCCTGATGGATTCTGCATAAAGACTTTTTCTGCTTTTGGAAACACGCTGGATCTTGCAACCCCCACCACTCACGATATAACTATGACTGCTATCCTGTATCAACTGTAAACCATGATCATGACCGGCAACAAAGACAGTATGTGGATGTGCTTTCACCGCATTTGACACCTGGTTGATCATATTTGCATAAATGGGGTGACTAAGATCCTGGAGTGATCCAAAAACACTTCTTGCGATTGGATAGATGGAACCAAGTCCGGGTAGTGGAATGTATAAATTCCGTTTGATCTCTGTGAAAGGAAAAACATGTT
>DASTIZ010000168.1:0-5325 GCA_035717045.1 Chitinophagaceae bacterium | reverse complement strand
CATGATCTGGATGTCGTTGATCACACGAATGATATCAAAGAAAATGAAAGAAGACTAAAAGCGATCACTAATTATCTCGCTATTAAACAAGCAGCAAGCGGGGTAAAGTTGCTCTGGGGTACGGCCAATCTGTTTTCCAATAAACGTTACATGAATGGGGCGGCTACCAATCCTGACTTTCATGTGTTGACACATGCAGCCGCGCAGGTAAAAGCAGCGCTGGATGCAACAATAGCGCTTGGTGGAGAGAACTATGTTTTTTGGGGCGGGAGAGAAGGTTATATGAGCCTGTTAAATACAAATATGAAAAGAGAGAAGGAACATCTCGCAAAATTCCTGCAGGCAGCACGAGACTATGCCAGAAAGAATGGATTTAGAGGAACATTTTTTATAGAGCCAAAACCGTGCGAGCCGAGTAAGCATCAATATGATTATGATTGCGAAACCGTGATTGGTTTTTTGCGTCAATATGACCTTCTTGATGACTTTAAATTAAACGTTGAAGTCAATCATGCGACCCTGGCGGGACATACGTTCACACATGAACTGCAGGTTGCTGCCGATGCCGGCTTATTAGGCAGCATTGATGCAAATCGCGGCGATTATCAGAACGGATGGGATACGGACCAGTTTCCAACCGACATCAATGAGTTAACGGAAGCAATGCTTGTTATCTTACAAGCCGGCGGCTTTCAAGGCGGTGGAATAAACTTTGATGCAAAGGTTCGCCGTAATTCGACTGATCCCGAAGATCTTTTTCACGCACATATCGGGGGCATGGATGCTTTCGCAAGAGCGTTGGTAACGGCTGATAATATCTTATCCGGATCCGATTTCGGGAAATTAAGAAGGGAAAGATATGCGAGCTTTGATAGCGATAAGGGAAAAGAATTTGAAGAAGGAAAACTTTCTTTGGAAGACTTGCGAACCTACGCAATTGAAAATGGCGAACCGGCTACCAAAAGCGGCAAGCAGGAATATCTTGAAAATATCATCAATCGGTTTATTTAAAACGAGCGCCTGCATCGATTGAAAAGATTTTTTTATCGCCAATTCTCCTGAACGATCTAGATAAGACTTTGCGTACTTTGTGCATTCCTTCTGATCTTTGTGGTAGATAATTACCGGAACGCGAAGGACTGTTGACTGCCGACTGCTGACTGTCGACTACACAACGGTATCACTCTTCAGTAGATAACTATGTTAATGCATCAAACAATGAGGTGGTTCGGGCCAAATGACCCGGTTAGCCTGTGGGACATAAGACAGGCAGGTTGTGCCGGGGTTGTGACTGCGCTTCATCATATCCGCGTTGGTGATGTTTGGCCGGTGGCGGAGATCGAAAAACGAAGAACAACGATCGAAGCGGCAGGCATGACCTGGACAGTGATTGAAAGCTTGCCTGTAAGCGATGATATAAAAAGACAGAGTGGAAATTATTTACAGCATATTGAAAATTATAAACAAAGTATTCGTAACGTCGCCGCATGTGGATTAGAAGTGATCACTTACAATTTTATGCCGATCCTGGACTGGCTGAGAACGGATACCAAATATGAAATGCCCGACAAAAGCACCGCACTTTATTTCAACCGTGTTGACTACCTGGTTTTCGATCTTTTTTTACTTAAAAGACCTGGTGCCGAAATGGATTATTCTGCCGATGAATTAACAAAAGCAAAAGCCCGGAACAATGAGCTGACCGATCCGCAAAAGCAGAAATTGTATTCAAACATGATGATGGGCTTGCCTGGCAGCGATGATACCTTTACACCCGCCATAGTATTGAAAGAATTAAAAAAGTATGAAGGCATAGATCCTTTAAAATTAAAACAGCATTTATTCTTTTTCCTGGAGCAGGTTGTTCCGGTGGCCGAAGAATGTGGAGTCAAGATGGCTATACATCCGGATGATCCGCCCTATCCTGTATTGGGATTACCAAGAATTATGAGTACTGAACAGGATGTTGTTGATATGCTGGATGCTGTTCCTTCGCAGGCAAATGGCTTATGTTTTTGCACCGGCAGTTTTGGCGCTAGAGCGGATAACGATATCCCGAAAATGCTAACGCGTTTTGGCGACCATGTACATTTTCTTCATTTGAGAAATACCAGGCGTGACAGTGAAGGCAATTTTTATGAGGCCGATCATCTCGCAGGTGATACCGATATGTATGCAGTAGTGAAAGAAGTTGTGCAAATCCAGAAAAGAAGAAACGTCTCTATACCCATGCGACCGGATCATGGTCATCAAATGCTTGATGATCTGAAAAAGAAAACTTATCCGGGGTATTCTGCTATTGGAAGATTGAGAGGACTTGCTGAATTGAGAGGACTTGAGTTGGGAATTTATCGTTCACTGGCTAACTGATAGGTTTCTATCGTCGGCAAATCTGCCATGATTTTTTTTGTTTACGTCAGGAGAGATGCCAGAGTGGTTGAATGGGACGGTCTCGAAAACCGTTTCCCGGTGGAAACCGGGACGAGGGTTCGAATCCCTCTCTCTCCGCTTTCGCCCACCGAAGCTTTAGAGGAGGGGGGCTTCGCCTTTTGTGGGCTTAAGGCGGACGTAGTCCGCTTCATGACTCGAAATCCTTAATAAATTTTATTGTTGCTAAAAGTCTTCGACGAAAAGATTCGAATGTTGTCTTTTATAGCCCGCCTAATTGGCGTTCGCAAAGTATTATTATCGTGAATCTCCCGCTCTTAAATGGAAAGATACCCATATAGGACCGTCTGAGCATAAACAATTGTATTTAGATTTTCTATTTTTCAATTGAGGTATTACCAGAAGTGTCATTTGACTTTTCATCTACGATTGCGGCTGAAACATGTGAGAAGTAACCTCTTTTCACTGTTAGCCGAAAACAACACAAAATGAAATGGCAACAGATCGGCGTATTTTTATCCTACAAGAAGAGCCGATGCCGAAGATAATTACACTTACATTCAGTCCCTGTATTGATAAAACCGCTTCTGTTCCGGAATTAATTCCGGAAAAAAAATTAAGATGCTCGCCACCAATACTTCAACCGGGAGGAGGAGGTATTAACGTAGCCAGAGCCATAAAAAAGTTAGGCGGTGAAGCCATAGCAGTTTATCCTGCCGGTGGATACACTGGTAAATATTTCAATGCCCTTTTAGAAAAAGAAAATGTACCGGCTATCATCATTGAAACGAAAAGTGAAACAAGAGAAAACCTTATTGTCGTTGATGAGTCGAAAAATCAACAATACCGGTTTGGTATGCCCGGTACAGAACTAACAGAAGATGAATGGTCACAATGTTTACAAATTATAGAAAAAAAAGACGGCATCGGGTTTATAGTTGCAAGCGGTAGCTTACCGCCCGGAGTACCGTTGGATATTTATGCACGACTTGCCATAATTGGAAAAAAGAAAAATGCAAAGCTTGTTGTTGATACGTCCGGTGAAGCTTTGAGACATGCAGTTAATGAAGGCGTTTTTTTAATAAAGCCAAACCTGGGAGAATTAGCTTCACTTGCCGGAGTTGAAGTAATTGCGCAGAACGAGATCGTGAGCCTGGGTAAAAAGCTTATCAAAAAGGGAGGGTGTGAAATACTAGTCGTTTCAATGGGCGAAAAAGGAGCCATGCTGATCACAAAAAATGAAGATCATCATTTCATTCCGCCCAAGGTAAGAAGGAAAAGCACAGTGGGTGCCGGTGATAGCATGGTTGCCGGGTTGGTATTGGCATTATCAAAACAACTATCATTGGTTGAAGTATTGAAGTATGGCATAGCGTGCGGTACAGCCGCAACCATGAATCCCGGAACCGAACTTTGTAAAAAAGACGATGTGGAAAACATCCTGCAAGCAATGAAATAATTGTTCCAGGGCAACTGGCCTCACAAAGTCGCTCCCTGGATTTATGCGGTTCATATGCCAGATCCATCGACGCTGTTGATAAAGTTTTATTTATAAAGAGTAGTGATTATGTTGGATCTATCAACTAACTTTCTTTCCAGAGGCGCGATGGTATTTTTATTTTAGCAAAATTTTTATCGGTGGCAAGTATCGCCGGCAGAATTCATCAATGCATAAACCTACTTTTGTGGTTGCATGAAACATCTCAGGGCCCTAAACAAATATTTCTGGAAATACAGGTTCAGGCTTGGCATTGGTGCTTTGTTCATCATCATTTCAAACTATTTTGCAGTATTAGCTCCACAGGTTACAAGCTTTATCATCGATTATGTTCAGGCGAGTATTGATTCGATCCGGGGAATTGTTCGTACTGCTGAAAATTCTCAGCGCAAATATGATTGGCTTGTTTTGAATTTTATTGATTGGGTTGAACAGAACTTTTCAGATAGAAGAGATCTGTCCAAAGCAGTCATATTATGTGGAGTCACCATTCTGTTGCTTGCCTTGTTGCGGGGGTTCTTTATGTTTCTGATGCGGCAAACGATCATTGTTATGAGCCGGCATATTGAATATGATCAGAAGAACGAAGTGTTTCGGCATTATGAGCAGCTTGATACAAGCTTTTACAAAACGCACAGCACGGGCGACCTGATGAGTCGGATGGCGGAAGATGTGGCCCGGGTCAGGATGTTTACAGGACCGGCTATCATGTATCTCATCAACCTTGTAGCCCTTATTTCGTTAACCCTTTTTTATATGTTGCAGGCGAATAAGACGCTTACACTTTATGTGCTGTCGCCACTGCCAATTCTTGCTATCACGATCTACTATGTGAATAGTATTATCAATAAAAGGAGTGAAAGGATCCAGGCGCTGCTGGCAAACCTTACGACGAATGCGCAGGAATCTTACTCCGGTATCCGGGTCATTAAATCATTTGTGCAGGAAAAAGCGATGCTTGGCTTTTTTGAAAAAAGCAGCGACGAGTATAAAAAGAATGCGATTGGCTTATCAAAAATCGAATCGTTGTATTTCCCCGCCATGGCCTTACTTATCGGATTGAGCACGCTGCTTACCATAATGATCGGTGGCTACTATTATATTAATCATCCGAACGAAATGTCGTTAGGAACAATCACGGAATTTGTTATCTATATAAATATGCTCACTTTCCCGGTTAGTGCTATCGGCTGGACGGCAAGCATGATCCAGAGAGCCGCTGCATCGCAGAAAAGATTAAATGAGTTCTTACACACTAAACCTATTATCCACAATGTGCCAGCGGCAAAGAAAATAATGTTGCGTGGCAATATACAATTTCATAATGTTGATTTCACCTATTTGCACACAGGCATAGAAGCTCTGAAAAAATTCTCGTTATCTATCAGGAAAGGACAAAAGGTGGCTATTATCGGAAGAACCGGTAGTGGCAAGTCAAC
>DASTIZ010000167.1:0-7118 GCA_035717045.1 Chitinophagaceae bacterium | reverse complement strand
TAGCCGAAAAAGAAGCCGGTACGCCTGAACAATCGACACCGCCACCTCCGCCGCCATTTTCAACACCACCATCATCGCCACCCTTACTGCATGCAATTATTATAAATGAAGCGGTTAAAATAACCAGGATACTTTTTTTCATACAAATTGTTTTAGAGTGCAGGATTTTTATATTGAATCGCAGTAATTACTGTAAAAGTTGCCACAACTGAAATGGGGTAACAAAAAAACGCATAACCCCGCGGGCAATTGGCAGGCTATCGAAGTAGTAGCAGCCTTGGTCTATGCAATGGTTATATCTTTATCTAGATAGACATCCTGTATTGCATTCAATATTTCTACACCTTCCTTCATCGGGCGCTGAAAAGCTTTCCGGCCGCTGATCAATCCCATACCTCCGGCTCTTTTATTGATCACCGCGGTAATTACTGCTTCATTAAGATCACTGGCTCCTGATGATGCACCGCCTGAATTGATCAATCCAGCACGGCCCATATAACAATTCGCCACCTGGTAACGACAAAGATCTATTGGATGATCAGAAGTGAGTTCAGAATAAATACGCGAATCGTTTTTTCCATAGGCAGATTCCTTTGTATTCAAAGCCAGATAACCTCCATTATTTTCCGGAAGTTTTTGTTTAATAATATCGGCTTCTATCGTTACACCCAAATGATTTGCCTGGCCACTGAGGTCGGCTGATACATGAAAATCTTTTTCTTTTGTTTTGAATGCCGGGTTTCTCAAATAACACCAAAGAATTGTGGCCATACCGAGCTCATGCGCCATTTCAAATGCTTTGCTCACTTCCTGGATCTGCCTCGTTGATTCGTCACTGCCGAAATAGATCGTGGCTCCCACAGCGGCTGCGCCTAAATTCCATGAAGCCTTTACTGACGCAAACATGATCTGGTCAAATTTATTTGGATAACTAAGAAACTCGTTGTGGTTTATTTTAACAATGAACGGAATCTTATGAGCATATTTTCTCGCTAAGAAACCAAGCCCACCATACGTAGTGGCTACTGCATTGCAACCACCTTCAATCGCCAGCTTAATGATATTCTCAGGATCAAAATAGACCGGGTTTTTTGCAAAGGATGCGCCGCCGCTATGTTCTATTCCCTGGTCAACAGGGAGAATTGATAAATAACCTGTCTTCGCTAATCTTCCTGTGTCATACATCACCTGGAGGTTCCGAAGGACCTGCGGGTTACGATCACTTTTTATCCAAATGCGATCAATAAAATCAGGACCTGGCAGATGAATTTTTTCTTTAGCAATGGTCTTACATTCATGATTCAGTAGGTATTCGGCTTTATCGCCCAGAAGTTCACTGGTCTTATTCGCTGCTGCTGTAAGCATATTCGTTGGTTTAATAATTATTGAATAAATCGGTATTTGCTAACGCCTGTTCGGCAAAGATAATGCTATCTTAAACTGGTTGGGTAAAAGTCAGGCTATGCTTTTCCGGTAATAGCACAGTTTTTGTGGCTGGGGCCATAAACCAAACTATAATGTCCAACTATAGAAAGACAGAACAATGTATACTTATCGACCAGTTGTCAAAATTCACTGCTGATTATACAAGATTACTGGCCGAAGATGGAGACCCGCTGCAACTTGATGACCTGCGCAAGGAGATCACTGCCATTCAGAAAGAGATTTACTTCCGGGAAAAGCTCAGCAAATATACAGATGCATCTCATGATTATATCACGCTTAATGATAATGATATAATTTAATTGGTTGGTAATTATCCAAACAAATCACTGCTCAGGTAACGGTCACCACGATCACAGGCTATAAAAACAATTACACCTGTTTCAATTTCTGACGCCAGACGAATCGCGGCGGCCGCAGCTCCACCACTGCTCATGCCTGCAAATATGGCTTCTACTTTTGCCAGTTTCCGGGCCATCTCCGTTGCTTCCTTTTGCGAAACGTCCATAACACGATCTACTCTTTCGGGTTCAAATATTTTTGGCAAATATTCCTTTGGCCATCTTCTTATTCCCGGTATTGAAGATTCTTCGGTTGGTTGGCAACCGATGATCTGGATGGACGGATCTTTTTCTTTAAAAAATCTTGAACAACCCATGATCGTTCCGGTTGTTCCCATGGAGCTTACAAAATGCGTGATGCGTTGATCGGTGTCTCTCCAGATTTCCGGGCCAGTGGTTTTATAGTGCGCTTTGTAATTATCGGGGTTCGAAAATTGGTTTAAAATAAAGTATTCCCCTTTGGCGGCCTTTTCCTCTGCATAGTCGCGGCATTTTTCAATGTTTTCAAGCAAGGTCACTTTAGCGCCAAAAGCTTCCATCGTCAATGTCCTTTCTTTCGTAGATGTTGATGGCATGATCAGTTCAATTTCGAGATCGAATAATCGTGCGATCATGGCAAGTGCAATACCCGTATTTCCACTGGTTGCTTCGATAAGTTTTGTTCCGGGTTTTATGTCGCCTCTTTCCAATGCTGAACGGATCATGTTCAGTGCAGGACGGTCCTTTACACTCCCGCCAGGATTATCCCCTTCCAGTTTTGCATACATGTGTACATTGGGGTTGGGATTAAGTTTTCTTATTTCAACCATTGGAGTATTCCCAACCAGGTCTAAAACACTTGCCATCTCTCAGGATTTAATTTGTTCTACCACTTCAATATCCGGTCTGTGATAAACAGTGGAGCAGGAGGGAACGCTTTTGGTGAGCCAAACATTTCCGCCGATAATGCTATTATGACCGATCGTGGTTTCGCCGCCAAGAATTGTAGCGCCGGAATAAATGATCACATGATCTTCGACTGTCGGGTGTCTCTTTACAGATGCCATTGCCTTATCTACACTTAGTGCCCCCAGCGTGACACCCTGGTAAAGTTTTACGTGATCACCTATAATCGTCGTTTCTCCAATTACTATCCCGGTGCCGTGATCAATAAAGAAATATTCACCGATCTCTGCGGCCGGATGAATGTCTATTCCAGTTTTTGAGTGGGCATATTCGGTGATGATCCTTGGAAGCAAGGGAATATCCAGGTCATGCAACGCATGGGCGATGCGATAGAATGATATTGCATAAAACCCCGGGTAAGCTCTTATGATTTCAAATCTTGTTCTTGCTGCGGGATCGCCCGCAAGCAATGCTTCGATATCTGTGTTGAGAATTCTGTATAGCTCAGGAATATTCGTGAAGAAACTATTTGCTTTTTCAATGTTACCGTTTGCCACACATTCACTGGTGGCATCCAGGAGGTCTGTGAGTTCTGATCGCAGGTCAGAAAACTTTAGCTCAACTTCCTCCGAAGATGAAAGATTGATATCAGCCTTTTCAGGAAATAAAAGGCAAATAAGATCATTGACCCATGTTGCGATCTCTTCATTTGGCGGTACCGTTTCAGTTTCTTTTTGTTGCTGATAAATGAATTGGTAGAATTCTTTGTCCATACAGTTGATTTATGAATAAGGGCCATATAAAATTATCATATTTATCACACCGGGCTGGTAGACTGTTGTATTAATTGTTTCCTAAATCAGAAAAAATCGGCCCCCTGTCCCCCGAAGGGGGAACTTAGATCGAATTTCCTTTTTTTATGTTCTTATTTAATGAACCCGAAATCAACCAGAAATTTGTTTCAAAGACGAAACCTTGTTTGCGAATTCATTTATGCATTTCGATCGATACAATTGAGATCGACAAATGCTACTTCAAGACGTTTGACAAAATTCTCCTCGCCCTTGCGCAGCCAGATGCGGGGATCATAATGTTTCTTATTGGGTTTGTCTTCTCCTTCAGGGTTACCCAATTGTCCCTGCAGGAAAGCTTCGTATTTTTTGTAATTGTTCAGCACACCTTCCCAAAAGGCCCATTGCAGATCCGTATCGATATTCATTTTAATAGCCCCATAGCTGATCGCTTCACGGATCTGGTGTTGCGGTGATCCGCTGCCGCCGTGAAAGACAAAGTAAACGGGTTGCGACCCCGTCTTTAGTTCTTTTTCTATATGAACCTGGCTATTTTTGAGAATGATTGGACGCAATTCAACGTTACCCGGTTTATAAACACCATGTACATTACCAAAGGCAGCCGCAACCGTAAACATTTTCCCAACCTTACTTAATTCTTTATATGCAAAAGCAACATCTTCGGGTTGTGTATACAGTTTGGAATTTTCCACGTCACTGTTGTCAACGCCATCTTCTTCACCGCCTGTAACACCGAGTTCAATTTCAATTCCCATTCCAAGTGGCTTCATTCTTTTAAAAAATTCAACCGAAGTATGAATATTTTCCTCAATCGGCTCTTCACTAAGATCCAGCATATGGGAACTGAAAAGGGGTTGTCCTCTTTCTTTAAAAAATTGTTCACCGGCATCGATCAACCCGCTGATCCAGGGCAACCATTTTTTTGCTGCATGATCAGTATGCAAAACAACAGGCACACCATAGTGTTTTGCGACATTATGAATATGCAGCGCTCCCGATATTCCTCCTGATATATTTGCCTGCATTTTATCATTTGGCATTCCTTTCCCTGCGATAAATTGTGCACCGCCATTTGAGAACTGAATAATGACTGGTGAATTCACTTTTGCCGCAGTTTCAAGTGTGGCATTGATCGTATTGGTACCGATCGTATTTACCGCGGGAAGTGCAAATTGATTTTTCTTAGCGTCGTTATATAGTTCTTCCAATTCCTCGCCGAATAAGACTCCGGCTCTGTACTTTCTCATTTGATTTTGTTTGGTGATAAATTTTGCAGGCAAGCAACGATAAGGTGCCGCAAGATAAATGTTTTATGAACTCGCAAATACAAACAAATGTTAGAGACTGTAATTTATAACCTGGAGTTATCATCAGAAGGAGTGAATTGCCGAAATAGTAAACCTTAGGAGAAAACCGGGTTTCTAAAAAACAACCTTATTACCTTATCTGCATAAGCAATTTTTATAAGGTAATAAGGTTGTTGTAAAAAGGCTTTTTTCTACTAAGGTTAAGGCCAATTATTGATAAAATCATTTACCCAGTGCCTGAATTACATCATATTTAGTTACAATATGATAATTACCGGCTTCGTCCTTACTCAAAACAGCGCCATTTTCTTTATTGATAAGCGTGCTAAGCTTTTCAACTGGTGTATTAAACTCAACAAGCGGGTAGGGGCGTTCCATTACATTCTCAACGGTTGAATTCTTTATATCGGGATTGGAGAATATCTTTTGAAACAAACCATTTTCACTGATCGCACCAATAGGACCATTGCCATTCTCCGAAGGAGTCCTTTCGGACATGACAGGGATGTTCTCAATGTCATATTTTTTCATCATATCAACCGCTTCGGCTACGGTTTGGGACGGTTGTATTGTAACCAGCTTATGTTTTGCATGACGGCTGTTCACAATATCTTTGAATGTTTTCACATCCAGGAAGCCTCGTTCCATCATCCACTGATCATTATAGACTTTAGCAACATACCGGCTGCCATGATCATGAAATATGCAGACAACAAGATCTCCTTTCTTCAAGCGGTCTTTTAATTGCATTAGGCCTTGTATGCAGCTGCCGGCGCTGTACCCACAAAAAATTCCTTCTTCCTTTGCCAGACGCCGGGCCATAATAGCCCCATCTTTATCTGTCACCTGTTCAAAATGATCGATCACACTCATATCATAATTGTCTGGAACAAAATCTTCACCAAACCCTTCACTGATATAAGGATGCACTTCGTTCATGTCCACTTCGCCTGTTTTGAAATATTTTGTAAGCAATGACCCGTATACATCAATCGCCCATACCTGTATGTCGCGGTTTTTTTCTTTCAGGAACATGGCTGTTCCCGTTACCGTACCACCTGTTCCCGCTGTGCAAACCAGGTGTGTGATCTTTCCATCGGTTTGGCTCCAGATTTCCGGGCCTGTCGTTTCATAATGGGCTAAGCGATTGGCGAGATTATCGTATTGATTACAGTGAAATGAATTTGGGATTTCCTTCGCCAATCTTCTTGCAACAGAATAATAGCTTCTGGGGTCATCCGGTTCAACATTGGTAGGACAAACGATCACTTCGGCACCGACAGCCTTGAGGATATCCATTTTCTCCTTGCTCTGCTTATCTGTGGTCGTGAAAATGCATTTGTAACCTTTCACCACCGCGGCCAATGCCAAACCCATCCCGGTATTTCCACTTGTACATTCAATGATGGTGCCGCCGGGTTTGAGTTTACCTTCTTTTTCGGCCACTTCTATCATCTTCACAGCCATCCGGTCTTTAATAGAGTTGCCGGGATTAAAATAATCAACCTTTGCCGCCACGGTGCATGGAAGATCCCGTGTGATCTTATTGAGTTTAATCAACGGGGTATTGCCGATTGTTTCAAGGATGTTGTTTTTGATATCCATGGTTGATTCTTATGCTGCAAAGGTACCTTTTTCATTGTAGAAGTGAAACGTGATCCCGATAGCTATCGGAGTCAAAAAGCCCCTCCTGGAAACAGGAAGGGCATACCGGACTTAGTGGATAAGCACTAAGCAACTTTAACGAAACTGATTTACCATTGGCGGCGCCCTCGTCTTTGCGAACTGCGAGCATAAGCGAGGCAGGAAGCAATCTCGAGGGCGAGGATCAGGCTAAATATCCTTCTGAAACTCCTTTCTCTTATTCGCAAGAACCCTATCAAGCAGCACCAGTCCAAGCACCACGTTCACCATCATAAATACATTTACAAGATTGTTATTGAAAAACCTGCCATAATCAACTTTTGAAAAATCAACGATCGGTTTTGAATCATCCTGGAAGTTCCAATCCATTTGCGCAAATCCATAGATCAAAAATCCAGCAACAAGGGTAATAAAGAAGGCACCGATCCCCCAGATGATCCTGTTATTGATATAGTTTTTGGTTGCCGGTGCAATATGAAATTTTGCAATTTCCTCCATCACATTTTTTGTAAAACGCATAGAAGGCTGTTCCAGCTCAGAAGAGCTTAACAGTTGTTGTACCTCCAGCAATTCATGGTATTTATTTTTCCATTCAATACTGCTTTGGAGCAATTTCTCAATTGTTGTTCTTTCTTCATAGGTAGACAAACCATCAATGTAATCCCACAACTGCTTTTCAAAATTTT
>DASTIZ010000166.1:0-3566 GCA_035717045.1 Chitinophagaceae bacterium | reverse complement strand
GATTGCTCACGTCCACAATTTCCCCAATGAAATTTACTCCGCCAATCACTTGCTTTTTTCGCACCAAATCATTTCGAACAGTATCCAGGAATTTGTTTTCAAAGCTCTCCACCTGTTTTTTTAAAGAGCTGTTTTCTGATAAAGCGGTTTCTACCGCTTTCAAAATGTCTTTGGGATTCTTGAACTGTTCTTTGATTGAACTCAGTTCGACTAACTTCTTATTGATAAAGTCTTCCGCAGCTTCTCCAGAAAGGGCTTCAATACGTCTTACGCCGGCAGCAACTGCTGTTTCATGTGTTATTTTAAAAAGGCCCAGCTCACCCGTTGAACCTACATGCGTGCCACCGCAGAGCTCAACAGAATAAGTGGGATCGATGATCACCACTCTAACCACATCCCCATATTTTTCACCAAACAATGCCATTGCCCCGATCTTCATGGCTTCATCTTTTGGCATTTGTTTAATCGTAACAGGGATGTTTTCCCTTATTTTCTTATTTACCAAAGTTTCGATCCTGGCGATCTCTTCCTCACCGACTTTGGCAAAATGCGAAAAGTCAAAACGGAGATGCTCGTCATTAACCAGGCTTCCCTTCTGCACAACATGTGTTCCCAATATTTTTCTTAATGCCGCATGTACAAGATGCGTAGCCGAATGATGCAACTCAGTCTTTTTTCTTTTTACCGGGTCTACTCTGGCGATCACTTCACCCGAAAGATCTGTTGGTATTGAATCGGTGTAGTGAACGATCAGGTCATTCTCTTTCTTAGTGTCGGTAATTATTAATTTTTCATTATTAATTATTAATTCCCCTTTGTCCCCAACCTGGCCGCCGCTTTCGGCATAAAAAGGAGTTATTTCCAATACAATTTGAAAACCGTCTCTTCCTTTTGATTTCACCTTTCGGTATTTCACAACTTTTGTTCTTGACTCCAATTCTTCATAACCGATAAATTCATTTCTTGCATAATCATCAAGTACGACCCAATCTTCTGTATCGATGGCAGTGGCTGCGCGGCTGCGCTGCTTTTGTTGCTGCATTTCTTTTTCGAAACCTTCTTCATCAACCCTGATCTTTCTTTCAGATGCAATCAGCCGGGTTAAGTCTATTGGGAAACCATAAGTATCGTAAAGCTCAAAAGCGTCTCGGCCAGTGATTGTTATTATTGGTTCATAATCTATCACGACAATGTTATCTTTCTCTGCTGCAATTATGTTATCCATTCGTTTTAGTCCCTTGTCCAGGGTCCTCAGGAAAGAATCTTCTTCTTCCTTTACAACTTTACTTACAAAATCAGCCTGTTTATGTAATTCCGGGAATACATTTTCAAATTGCTCTGCAATAACAGGTATCAATTGGAAAAGTAAAGGTTGCTTGTAATCCAGGTAAGAAAAATAATAACGAACGGCACGGCGAAGGACTCTTCGTATCACATACCCCGCACCGGTATTTGAAGGGAGCTGCCCGTCGGCAATAGTAAATGCAATGGCACGGATATGATCCGCAATCACCCTGAATGCTACATCCTGTTTACTATCACTATCATTGTATTTTTTCCCGGTTATCTTTTCCGTTGATGCAATCGTTCCGGTAAAAACGTCAGTGTCATAATTCGATATCTTGCCTTGTATTACTCTCGTTAATCTTTCCAATCCCATTCCCGTATCCACGTGTTTGTCCGGTAATGGCTCAAGTGTACCATCTTTCAACCGGTTAAATTGAATAAACACATTGTTCCAGATCTCCATCACCAATCCTGTATCATCATTATTTACCAGGGAATGCCCATCATTATTTGCATTGGGACGGGCATCATAATGGATTTCACTGCAGGGTCCGCACGGGCCGGTATCACCCATTTCCCAAAAATTATCTTTCTTATTTCCCATGATGATCCTGTCTTCGGATACCCACTTCTTCCATTCATTAAAAGCTTCCTCATCATTAGGCAACCCTTCATTTTCATCGCCTTCAAAAATCGTAACGTATAGCCTGCTTTTATCGAGTCCATAAACTTTCGTCAGCAATTCCCAGCTCCATTCGATCGCCTCTTTCTTAAAATAATCACCAAAACTCCAGTTACCCAACATCTCAAACATGGTGTGATGATAAGTGTCCACACCCACTTCCTCCAGGTCATTATGCTTGCCGCTGACGCGCAAACATTTTTGTGTATCAGCTATTCTTTTATGAGGCGCGGGTTTATTTCCCAAAAAATAATCTTTGAACTGGTTCATACCGGCATTGGTAAACATCAATGTAGGGTCATTCTTTACCACGATCGGCGCCGAGGGAACGATCACATGTCCTTTCGATGCAAAAAAATCCAGGAATCTTTGTCTTATCTCTCCACTGGTCATCATAAATTATTGGCCTGCCGGCAGGCAGGGTTGAATTTTATTTTTATAAAACTATATTTGCTTTCCCTGTAAAAGTGGCCAAAGGTAACGATAAGCCACCAGTGAATGAAGCGCCGCCTGCAGGTTCTGATTCAGCGAACTATCCGTTTCCACCGATACGGCAAGGAACATGAAAAAGATCAAGTATTATTATAACACGCATACGCTCCGGTATGAAAAACTGGAAACTCCCCTGCGGGTAAAACTGCTGCGTGTTTTTGGTTTTATTGCCGCTGCTGTTGTGACCGCTACTATCATATCATTACTGGCATTTCGTTTTGTAGGCTCACCCAATGAAAAACTGCTGCGAGCAGAAAATGAAAGAATGAAAGACCGCTACCGCGAGTTGAGTGCACAAACAAAAAAAATTGAACAGCAGATGAAAGAACTGGAAGCCAGGGATAATGAAGTATACCGATCAATATTTGAAGCAAGCCCGATCCCTGACAGCGCAAGACTGGAGGAACTGGAAAAAGAAAAACAAATAGCCCTTGTCGAAGGGATGGACCAAAGCGACCTGATAAACTCAATTGCGACCACACTCAACCAGATGGGCAGCCGTATCAAAGTACAGCAGGCATCCTATAAAGACCTCGCCGGAATGGTTAAGAATAAAGAAAAAATGATCGCCGCCACACCCGCCATCCAACCGGTAAGCAATGCCGACCTTAAGCGAATAGCCTCCGGTTATGGTTATCGAATCGATCCGGTTTATAAAACAGTGAAGCTGCACCCGGGTCTTGATTTTAGTGCGCCGGCCGGCACGCCGATCTATGCAACTGCTGACGGCTCTATCGAAGTGGCGGGAAATCGCGGAGATGGCTATGGAAACTGTGTCATCATCAATCACGGTTATGGTTATAAAACGTTATATGGCCATATGTTTCGCGTGAAGGCAAGAGCCGGACAAAGAGTAAAACGTGGAGAAGTGATCGGGTATGTGGGCAGCACCGGCAAGAGCACCGGCCCTCACTGCCATTATGAAGTGATCAAGAATGGAAACAAAATTGACCCCATCTATTTCTTTTATAATGATCTTACCCCTGAGCAATTTGACCGTTTGCTTAAACTTGCTGCTGCATCCAATCAGAGTCTTGATTAAAGAAGTTTTATGGATGCTGGATGCTGGATGCTGGATACTGGATGCTGGATGCCCGGCAACCAA
>DASTIZ010000165.1:0-2851 GCA_035717045.1 Chitinophagaceae bacterium | reverse complement strand
ACGCAACTAAGATTGCCCGCGATCATTTCTTCCGGAATGGTATTGCAGCAAAATGATTCGGCAACGTTATGGGGCTGGGGTACCCCCGGAGAAAGAATCGCGATAACGCCAGGGTGGAGTGAAAAAACGGATACTACTGTTGTAAACAATCGTGCCAACTGGAAAATAAAATTGAGAACTCCTGTCGCGGGTGGTCCTTATACCATTACATTAAAAGGAAACAGCACAATAACATTAAACGATGTGATGATCGGCGAAGTTTGGGTTTGTTCGGGACAATCAAACATGGAATGGAGCTACCGGAATGGCTTGCAGGATATAAAAGATGAATTGCCGGCATCCTATAATCCGAATATCAGGTTCTTTCATATCCCAAAAACGACCGCTAATCATCCACAGGATGATGTAAAAGCGGAATGGAAAATATGTGACTCAAATTCTTTAAAGTCATTCAGTGCCGTCGGTTATTTTTTTGGCAAGAAATTAAACAAGCAGCTGAATGTCCCGGTAGGTTTGATCAATGCCAGTTGGGGTGGCACGCCGGCGGAAGTGTGGACGCCCGAGTCCATTTTTGATAATGATGAAGAGCTTCGTTTATCAGCGGCCCGTTTACAAAGTTTTCGCTGGTGGCCCAATCATGATGGGCTCTGCTATAATGCCATGATAGATCCCATCACGAAGTTCAACATTGCAGGGACCATCTGGTACCAGGGCGAAAGTAACATCATGAACAATGACACCTATCACAAACTTTTTACTACCATGATAAAATCATGGCGCGATGCATGGAAAAAAGATTTTCCATTTTATTATGTTCAGATTGCTCCATTTAAATACGGCACCAATAACGTCGCCGCTTTGATACAGGAGGCTCAAACAAAAGCTATGAATTTTCCGAATACCGGGATGGTTGTAATAACGGATCTTGTCGAGAGCACTGACGAGCTTCATCCAAAAAACAAACATGATGTGGGATTAAGACTGGCCAACTGGGCTTTAGCAGAAACTTATAAGCAAAAAGGGATTGCATATAAAAGCCCAATGTACAAGAGCAAAACAACAAATGGAGGTAAGATCACACTAAGCTTTGATAATATTCCAAAAGGATTTCGCGAGAATGAGGCCGTCGCCGGCTTTTCAGTTTTTGACACCAGAACAGAACAATGGTACGATGCACAGGCAAAAATTGAAAAAGATAAAATAATTGTATGGAGCGAAAAGGCCGTATCACCTTCACAGGTTCGCTACGCTTTTGGAAATACAATCATTGGAAATGTCTTCAGTAAAGAGGGATTACCACTTTGCCCCTTCAGAACGGATAATTGGGAAGTTGATCAAAGCCCTGTAAAATAAAAACCCTGCACCATTTGCTGCAGGGTTAACACACGATCAATTAATTTTTACTTCGCAGGTGGCGGTAATAAACTTGCCTCCGGTATAACGTTTCTAATGGCTTTAGTTGTCTTCAGATAAGCAAAAATCGCTTTCAATTCATCCTCGGTCATCTCGGTGACGGGCATCATAGACATGGGCGGCATGAGTGGTCGGGTATTGTCAAGTCCCATCCATTTTTTCTCCTTAAGACATTTTAAGAATTGCGCCTCGGTCCAGCCGCCAATACCTGTAGAATCTGAGGTAAGGTTCGCAGCGTAGGTGGTCCCCCACGGACCGGTCCATGAAGTAAATGTCTGAGTAATGATAAGATTTTTCTTAGCTGCTTCTTTTGGATCAAAGTCGGGGGGAGGTGATTGGTTTGGATGGCCGGAGAGCATCAGGCTCATGTCATTCTCTGGTCCATCCGGACCCATCTTTTTTGGTGTGTGGCAATCATTACAACCGCCAACGGTAACAAGGCGCTCCCCCCATTTTACCTGGCTGTCGAAGGCTCCATACTGGGCGACCGGCTTGACATCATTGGTATCCTCTCCCTTTTCATTTGAACATTGAGTGAAAATAAATAAAGCAGCAATGCACATGGTGGCAACAATCGGGATTCGTTTCATAAAAATTAGTTTTGGTTTACGTTTTAATGACAAAAGCTACGGAATTATTTTTAAATGCAAAATAGATTGTCGTAACCGTACGGGTCCTGCGAGTCATCTGGAGTCATAAGAGTCATATGGGACGTAATGTTGAAATTGCTTCAATGGGCATGATGACTTATTTGACTTATTTAACCACTGCTGCCCGTAAACATCCTCAAAATAAAAGGAGTTAATTAACAGACTTATGCTTATCTTCGTGCTTCAATTTGAGTTCTCAGTTTTTGGTCAGTGATTTTTCTGCTAAGCATGTCTGCTAAATAGTTAATCTTCCGCCTCTTTCTGTATCTCAGATCATTTTTAATTAAAAAATTAAGTAAATGAACATTTATGTTTCGAATTTAAGTTTCAACGTACAAGATGAAGACTTAAAAAGTTATTTTGCTGATTACGGCGAAGTGTCGTCAGCGAAAGTTATCAACGACAAAGAGACCGGCCGCAGCCGCGGATTTGGCTTTGTTGAAATGCCCGATGATTCGGCTGCACAAAAAGCAATTGCTGAATTGGATGGCGCCACAGTTGATGGCCGTTCCATCAAAGTGAATGTAGCAAAACCGCGTGAACAAAGAAGCGGCAACAACAGTCGTCGTGCATTTACCAGTAATCGCTGGTAATATGAAGTGAATGAAAAGAAAAAGTCTCCCGATGTATCAGGAGACTTTTATTATGTGTAATAACTAGTATTTGATCTGACAGTTCAGGATTTTTTGTTTTTAGTTTTATAGGGTCAGGATATTATGTTCTTCTTCTAAAGGTACATCCAATTGTTTTTCCCAGGCCAGCTGTTTACTGTCAAGAAAAGTTTGCAT
>DASTIZ010000164.1:0-3753 GCA_035717045.1 Chitinophagaceae bacterium | reverse complement strand
ATGCAAACTTTTCTTGACAGTAAACAGCTGGCCTGGGAAAAACAATTGGATGTACCTTTAGAAGAAGAACATAATATCCTGACCCTATAAAACTAAAAACAAAAAATCCTGAACTGTCAGATCAAATACTAGTTATTACACGTCAGTCGATAGCTCAGAGTCAGTGGGTCTCAACTATTGTTTTTGAATTTTGGCGACTGTATATTCTACTTCTCTTTCTATTGTTTGTTGTTTTCCACTTAAATCAACAAAACTTATTTTTACAGGAACATAATACTTGCCTGGCTTGGAAGCAGCTTTGAATTTGTAGTGAGCAAAAGAGTCATCAGTGAGCTCAATTTTCTTTCCATAAACAAATACTTCAGATCTCGGTTGTCTTTCAAATGACAGCATACCCGCAGTAAGCTCGATTGATGCTTTAGGTTGTGCCAGGGTAGTGTTTAAGATAATTACATAATTAATTACAGGGTAGTAACTACCCGTGCGTCCAACGTGTTCATTACAAAATGTAACCATTCTCACTTCATTGAGTCTAATATTGTTTTGTATTTTGGTCAACAGGGCGATAGTAGCTTCCGCAGAGACATCTTGAAAGTAGGCCTTAAATAATTTTCCCTGATCATGCTTTGACGTATCGATTAAATGCGTAAATATTTTTAGAGAACGTTGGAAATGCTGCGTAATCTTTGGATCAATTTGCAAGAGTTGTGCTTCATAATTCTTTAATTTTTTAAACAATTCGGAATTATTTAGAATTGTATCATAAATGTTTTGTTTTAGACCTTCGATATGGTCAAAAATATCTTTTGATAAACGCTGAACTTCTTCTGCCTTTGGGTACCATACTTTAGCCCTCTCCTCTGACCCGGGTTCATGCAACTTGTTTTTCAAGACCACCATTACCTCCTTAGTTGACGCTGAAATCATCTTATTTGAACTCACAAGACTCTCGTTCAAAACCTTTATTATATCAATGTTACTCTTTGGTTTGTTGGAACAACTCATGAAAATTATAGATAGGAATAAAACAAAAGCAGAGCTTTTGAAAGTAGCGTGTAATGGTAACATAAAAGCTGGTTTCCCGACTAACGCAGAAAACCAGCGTTTCTTATAAACGATCTCTTAATACTAACGACTGCCGACTCAAGACTGCCGACTCAAGACTGCCAGCTGACGAACTATCTCCCAAACTTCTCCTCCCAGGCCAGCATACCGCCTACAAGGTTCTTCGTGTTCTTGAAACCCATCGCATCTAAAAACATGGCGGCTTGCCCACTTCGGTTGCCGCTGCGGCAATAAAAGATCACTTCCTGGTCTTTCAGACTTTCTATATCATCGATCTGCATAGATTGAATTTGTCCCAACGGAAGAAGTGTGCCTCCAATATTGAAATCGGCATTTTCATGTGGCTCTCTCACATCAACAAGGTTTACTTTTTCACCGGCGTCCATCCGCCGTTTTACTTCCTCAACTGAAATATTTTCCATAATAATTGGTTTTATTGTTCAGATGTTCCCTGGATCAGATTGGAATCAATAATTGGTCTTGTCATGCTTAACCATACACTCATCGTCTGACCTGACTTAATGGTGATCCTCCTTCCATCTTCTCCCACCCTTCGTGGATCTTGTCTTACGACATACGCATTTAATGTATCATCAATTGGTCCCTCTGGTATCACTGAAAGAAAACTCAATCCATTTGATTCAATAAGTTTTTTTGCACTCCCAAAGGTCATCCCCACTAAATTCGGTACTGTAAATGTTATCGTACCCCCACCATTTGCCAATACGAGATCGATCATTGTCCCCTGTGGAATTTTGGCACCGGGGAGAATTTTCTCACCCCGGTGATAACGCTGTTCCCTAACGGTATTCTTCGCAAAATCTTCGATATACGACGTATCACCCACTCTCAATCCCAAGTTTTTTAATGAAAGCTCTGCGTTCCGAAAACTAAAATCAATAAGATTGGGCATTTCAACTACAGGTGGCACATGCCTGTTGATCGTTAAATAAACTGTCCGGCTGATCTTGACTATAGAATTTCCATCTGGCACCTGTCGTAAGACAGAACCTTTTGGTATTGTATCACTATAAATTGAATCGGATACTTCCACATCAAAGCCATTGTTATCCAATATCTTTCTTGCCTCGTCAAAGGGTTTGCCGACAACATTGGGAACGGTTTTGTTTTTCCCGTGACGGGTAAGCGGTCCGAGGCAGGTAGAAAGCAAAAACAAAAAAATCACTACCAGGATAAATGCAACGAGCATATTTATCCAAAGTGACTTTTTTGTAACATAATCAAGTATTGGCATTTTAAATAGTTTCCTGGATTTGAATTTTTATCAATTAAAGCATTCTTCTACCAGTTTTGTGTAAAACTCTTTCAGGCTCCACCCCATCGCTTTCACCTGCTGCGGCACGATGCTCGCTTCGCTTTGGCCCGGAATCGTGTTTATTTCAAGCATATATGGCTGACCCGAACTCTCTTCTAAGATAAAATCGATCCTCACCACACCACGACAATTAAATACTGCATAGATTTTTCTTGCAGCGTCTCTTATTTTATCCGCGGAAACTTCATCAAGCCGGGCAGGAGTGACTTCTGTCGAAGCGCCTTCGTATTTTGCTTCGTAATCAAAGAAATCTTTCTTGCTGATCACCTCGGTGATGGGTAAAACAATTATGTTACCTTTTGTTTTAAAAACACCAACTGTAAATTCTCTTCCTTTTATCATTTGCTCAACAAGCACCTGATCATCTTCTTTAAATGCTTTTTGAATTGCCGAATCTAAGTCCCTGGCTTCATACACTTTACTCATCCCAATACTGCTGCCTCCATTGTTCGGTTTTACGAAAACAGGAAATCGTAATCCATCGATTATTTCTTCCAGTGGAACAGGAGTATGTCTGAATAAATGAAAGGATTTTGCAACAGGAATACCCGCCATTGACGCCACGGCAACCGTATACCTCTTATTAAATGTGATCGCTGAGCTGCCTGCATCGCAGCTCGTGTAGGGAATTCTTAGTGTATCGAAATAGCCCTGCAGTTTTCCATCTTCACCAGGAGTTCCATGCATGCCAATAAATACTGCGTCGAATTTTATTATGCCCTTGTTTGTTTGGAGGGAGAAATCATTCTTGTTGATCTCGGTCTTTTTTCCATCGCCATTCTCATAAAACCAGCCAGCCGGGTTAATATCTATCTTATACACATTGAACCTTCCCCTGTCAAGGTTATTATCGATGGTAGCGGCCGATTTATAGGATATAACTGCTTCGCCGGAGAATCCACCGGTAACGAGGGCGATGTTTTTCTTGGTCATGTGTGGTTCCAGGTGATTTACAGACGCAAATATTCAGGAAAAATTGTTTTAATAAAAACTAAAGCGCAGAAAAAAGAAGATTATAACACCGTTTTAGGGTCGCGGGCGAAAATAAGAAAGGTGAAGGACGTTCCCCCTTCACCTTTTTACAGCGGAACATATCACCCGCCTGTTTTCGCAGCTCACTTGCCGCTTGTTTGTTTATTAAAGTTAGTTCAATAAAACCCTTCTGCAATACTTAGTCCAGAAAAATTTTCCACATTATCTGAATTACGCGATATGCAGCTTTTCTTTCTTGGCCAGCAACTCGTCAACGGTCTCCTTATACATTTCATCGGGCACACAACAATCAACGGGGCAAACCGATGCGCATTGAGGCTCTTCATGAAAACCCTGGCATTCCGTGCATTTGTTTGGAA
>DASTIZ010000163.1:0-4691 GCA_035717045.1 Chitinophagaceae bacterium | reverse complement strand
ACCGGTTACACAAGGATTGTTGCAGAGCAAAAAATATAACTGCTCAACGTCGGGGTGAGTTTTTAAGATCCATGGCGGAGTTATTGAATACCTGTCATCACAATCAATTAATGCCAATGCATAAGCCAGTGAAACAGGATTGAGATTAATGGGACTTAAAAGGTCGCAATCATGGCAAATCTTTTTGATAAGCTCTTTCTTGATCAACTTCTCAAGCTCTGTTGGTTCCAGCTTAGTTTTAAAATTTATATACTCAAAAAAGGGTGCGTATCCATCAATGTTTCCCAGGAGGCTATAGAAAATGATCTTTAAAGTTTCCTCTAAACGATCAAACTTATCAACTTCATCTATAAACAATTCTTTCGCCTTGACGGAATCATTAAATGGATTATTTTTTTCGTCGGTTTGTATTTTATCATCTTTTAATAAACGGTGATAAGGCCTTTTGGGAAAAAGCAGTGGAGAAAGTAAAAGGGTATCAATCGGTTTAAGGTTCGTTAAGTTGAAGTTGACCGCTTGCTCCTTTAAATATTTTAGGTCATGTCGTATAATGTTGTGTCCGCAGATAAACGTGCAATCTTTGATGAATTTCTGGAATTCGGCGATGGAGTTCTTATGGAACCGGGCATCATCTGATCTGATGCAGCCAATGTCGAGGATCTTACCTGTTTCAGCGTTTGTCTCGATATCAAAAAAAGCGACAAGATTCATGGGTAGAGGCAGTTCGATGGTATCCGAAAAATACGATATAGTTATTCAGAATCAAAGCATTCCGGACGGTGATTGGATAGAGTCTCCAAAAAGCTTGATATGTATCACATTAAAACTTTGTGATTAATCATTGGTTTTTATTCTGTAAGGTTATCGTCGAGCGTTGTCCTCCTGTAATCCCAATTACTTCTTTCTCACCTAACTCTTTGATGATGCAGTATCCTAATCAGGTTTCGACAGAAATCTGTCGACCCATCAATGAAGGCCACTTCCTGAATTTTGAGAAAGTAACAGACTCCCGGATCCATCGATGTCCTGTTGTGACGTAATAAAACTTAGAGCTTATCAATGTATTTCAAAAACTCGCCCCTGCTCATTTCTAATGTCCGCAGATTGCTTTTAATGATCCGTTCCGGTATGGGGTTGATATGGGTCTGAAAAATGATCGGTCTTCTTAAATCTTTCCGACTCCACTTTTCATGGCCGCCTTCAGTTTTTATGTATTTGCAACCGATAAGTTCGAGAAAACGACGAAATTCTGAAACGGAGATATTAGAGAGTTTTTGAGTCATGCAACAGCAGGTAATTGAACAGCATGATTATATTTTGTATAAACTTTTGTGTTCACAATATTTCTTACCTCTTCGCTTTCTTCTATCAAATGGGAAAATAAAGGCGGAATATAAAGGACACCTTTCTTATTCTTCTTAACTGTCCACCCGAGACTTCTTAACTCTTCAGCCAACGTGTTCTTGTTCACCATATAACTCATCGTCTCCTTGAAGGTAACCGCAAAAGAGTCCCTAGCCTGGCTTTCGCTCTGGCCATATCCATAAATATCAAGCTGTGGCGAATACACGTAATAAACGTCGTTTTCAACAAAAGATAAAAGTGCGAGATGAGTGTCTACGATAGCTTTTGGATTTCTAAGTTTTGCCGAAAAATTGATTTTTGCCATAAAGTGCAATTTCAATTAGAATAAACTCTAAAACCAATTGGTTATTTTAAAAAGCTCATAAAACTAAACCACCCGGAATGGAAATTTTCTTTAGAAAGAGATTTCTGCTCCCCCTGTTGGACTTGAACCAACGACCCTCTGATTAACAGTCAGATGCTCTAACCAACTGAGCTAAAGGGGAAAATGATCTAAATCCCAAAACACAAATCACAAATTCCAGGTAACGGCGCGATTTATGTTTGGGGGAGCAAATATAGAGAAAAATCGTTTTGGGAAAAACAGAAATGCTGGCTTATGGCATAGGAATTCCCGTTTTGCGACCTGCCTAAGATCTGATTTCTTATCCGACATTTGATTTAATATCGCAGTTCAAATCTTAAATTCTTAGCATGAAGAAGATATCAATTTTATTCATCGCAATAATTGTCCACTTTTTCCTCGCCGCACAAACTATTCAATCGCCGGATAAGCAGTTGCAACTGCATTTCGAGGTAAAAGATAGTACACCTTATTACAGGTTGGACTACAAAAACATCCCCGTCATTAAACCAAGCAAACTGGGTCTCACCCTTGTCAATACAATTTCATTACTGGACGGATTCGTCAACAAAGAACAAAAAACAAGCTCCTTTAATGAACGCTGGAACCCGGTATTGGGTGAAGTGAAAACTATTGTCAATAATTATAATGAGCTGATGGTAACATTGGGCCAACCCAAATCACAGCGGGAGATCAGAATCCGTTTCCGGCTCTTTAATGATGGTCTTGGTTTTCGTTATGAATTTCCCCAACAACCTGCCCTGAATTATTTTGTTGTGAAAGAGGAAGAAACACAATTTGCGCTGTCGGGAGATAATAAAACCTGGTGGATCGCCGGGGATTATGACACGCAGGAATATAGCTATACAACTTCTAATCTTTCACAAATACCCGCGCTGTTTGATAAAAGCTATGATGGGAATGCCTCGCAAACCATTATTCCAATGGGATTGCAAACTCCCTTGATGATGAAAAGTAAAGAAGGACTGTATATAAATATCGCTGAGGCGGCATTGATCGGCTATCCTGCCATGCACGTGGATACCGATGTAAAAAATTTCATTTTGAAAACCCATCTCACCCCGGATGCACAGGGTAATAAAGGATATATTCAAACGCCATTTAACACACCATGGCGTACGATCGTCGTTTCTGATAAGGCTGCTGATATCCTCGCTTCCAAATTAATCCTGAATCTGAATGAACCTACCAAATATGCATCTACCAACTGGATAAAACCGGTTAAGTATGTCGGTGTGTGGTGGCAAATGTTTTGCCCTGACCAGGGAAGCTGGAACTATGCCGATGTGGATAATGTGCACCTGGGTATCACCGATTATAAAAAATTAAAACCGAATAAAACACATGCCGCTAATAATGCCAATGTAAAAAAATACATCGATTTTGCTGCTAAGCATCGTTTCGATGCCGTGTTGGTGGAAGGATGGAACCAGGGATGGGAAGACTGGTTTGGCAAATCAAAGGAATTTGTTTTTGATTTTGTAACTCCATATCCTGATTTTGATGTAAAGATGCTTACCGATTATGCCCGTGCAAAAGGAGTAAAGATCCTGATGCATCATGAAACATCCGCCTCCGCTACTAATTATGAACGATGGATGGATACGGCCTATAAGTTCATGACAAAATATGGTTATAACGCGGTGAAGACAGGTTATGTGGGAAATATCATTCCCCGCGGCGAACATCATTACAGCCAGTGGATGATCGAGCATTATTTAAGAGTGGTTAAAGCTGCCGCGAAGTATAAGATCATGGTGAATTCACATGAGTCGGTCCGGCCAACAGGATTACAAAGAACATATCCAAACTGGATCGCCGCGGAAGCAGCAAGAGGTACGGAGTTCGAAACCTTTGGCGGCAATAATCCCGAGCATACTACCATTCTTCCATTTACAAGATTGATGGGTGGCCCGATGGACTATACACCGGGAATTTTTCAAACAAAACTCGACTATTATAAAAAAGGTGATACACGATTTGTAAAAACCACATTGGTAAAGCAGCTTGCTTTGTACGTTACCATGTACAGTCCTCTGCAAATGGCAGCGGATATTATCGACAACTATGAACGTTTCCCCGAGCCATTTAAATTTATCAAAGATGTGGCGGCAGATTGGGATGATACAAAGATCCTGGAAGCCGAACCGGGAGACTATATTACGATCGCACGCAAAGCAAAGGGTAAACAGGAATGGTTTGTCGGCGGAATTACCGATGAAAATCCAAGAACCGCGAACATTGATTTCAACTTTCTTGATTCAAAGGATTATTATGTGGCAACGATCTATGAAGATGCAAAAGATGCGCATTATATCACCAATCCTCAAGCCTATCATATTTATAAAGTACTTGTTAATAATCAATCAAGGCTGGCGCAACAGTTAGCCCCAAGCGGTGGTGTTGCCATCAGTCTAAAAAAAGCGAGTGCACAGGATTTGAAGAGTTTAAAAAAACTGGGGGGCTAAAGTTAGCTTCCCTGGCTGGCAGAGAATTTGGTATTTACAAAACCAGGCTATCTTATCGTAATGGTGAATCCAAAGAATATTGATGAGTATATCGCCGCGTTTCCGGCAGACGTTCAGAAAATCCTACAGCAAATTCGTTCTGGAATTCACAAGGCAGCGCCGCAGGCAGAAGAAACGATCAAATACGCCATTCCTACTTTCACGTTGGAAGGAATAAATCTCGTTCACTTTGCCGCTTTCAAAAACCATATCGGGTTTTATCCAACACCGACAGGCATTGAGGAATTCAAGAAAGAACTTTCCGCATTCAAAGGTGCAAAGGGATCGGTTCAATTTCCCCTGGACAAACCAATGCCGCTGGCACTGATAACAAGGATTGTAAAGTTCCGGGTCAAAGAGGTCCTGGAGAGTCCAAAAAAGAAGAGCAAGCGCTAGGTTGGGTGCAGCTCTAATAAAGTGAAAAGTGAAAAGTCAAAAGTGAAAAGTCAAAAGTC
>DASTIZ010000162.1:0-6568 GCA_035717045.1 Chitinophagaceae bacterium | reverse complement strand
AGGTTAATTTTTCTTCTGCGCTCAAAGCGGAATTGAAGCCTCGCTTTTCCCTTCGGTTGAAGTTCAAATTTTGCTTCTGTATCATTCACTCCTCCAACAAAAGTGTTATTACCGTTGTAAGATAAACCTCCCCGCACTTGCCCGTTCCATTTCCAAAACAAGAAATCACCATCCCGGTAAAATTCCATGATAGATTGATCTGTCATTTTATAAGTGCCCGATACTTTGTGATAGACGATTTGGTCCGGGACGTATTCTTTCTTCAGGACAATATCAAATTCAAGTTCACTTTCTTTGTCATTTCTTTTTTTCAGAGTCAAAATTCTGTTGATAGACAATGACGATTTTGTGCTGGGATCTGTCTCCAGGTGGGGGTCATTTTTCAAATAAATCTGTGTTATTAAATCCTGTTGCCCGATCGCTGAAATTCGCATGTGAATGTGAGCCGGGCGAAATACAGAAGGGTTTTCATCGTTCGGATAAGGAATTGGGATGGCTGTGACGAAATGATATTTACCGTCCGTTGTTACACGCTGGCTTCCCCTGTATAAATAATCATCGGAGACGTTATCGTAAAGTCCATCTTGCTGGCATTGCCAAATTTCAATGAGGCAATCATTCATAGGCGTTTTGCCGTCCTCTTTAAAAATCGTGCCCGAAAGATGGAGTACTTCTCCTGTAAAGTTTGGTGGGTTCAGGTTTGTCCTGACGGGAGCTCCGGGTCGATAAAAAGGTCCGAGTATGTCGTTAGTAGTAGCTGTCTCCCCAACAAAACGATCGTCGTCCCAGTGAATATTCCCCAGCACTCCAATTCCAACAGCGGCCAGCCCTGAATTTTTTAGGAATCCTCTTCGCTGCATATTTAAAGGTTGAAAAAATAAAGTTAGCAAAATTCCCTACATCGATCCTTTGTGCGGCATGACGGCCGACAATTATCTGCTTAATAATAATTCTTCTCTGGTTTTATCCCTTCAAAAGATGCAAACGATTTGAGCCTAACATCACCTTTCAGTAAATAATCAGCAAGTTTCGGGTTGAAAGTGCTTCAGAGGCAATGGAATTTTACATCACAAAATTTATCACAATGAGCAAATTCAAAATTGTTCCGTTAACTAAGGAATATGCGGCCAGGATCCGCCGCCAGGGAAAAGATGATTTCGGTAATGAATTGATCGAACAGGTGGCAACGGGCAAGGGTCCATGCAGGGTGTCGTTAAAACCCTTTGCATTAGGACAGGATATACGGATCTTATTATCACATAGCCCATTTGCTGAACAAAATATATTCAATCAGCCTGGCCCGGTCTTTATCAGCAAAGAGGAGGTAGAACCCTACAGCGACGTTCATCGTTTCCCGCCTGACATAAAAAATAACAAAGAAAGTTTCCCATTATCGCTGATCGGCTACAGCCGGAAACAGAATATGATATTTACACGGCTGGTCGGTGATGAGGATGTTGATCTATTGATCGAAAAAATATTTGATGAACATCCTGAAGTGGAATACCTGCATGTCAGGAATTCGGAAGCTTGTTGTTATATCTGTAAGGTTGAACGATATACCCATAATTAAGAGTAAAAAACCTGCAACTGAATTCTTTTAATAATTGTGCGCGGCATCGCGGAAAGACCTGGCAATAACTCTTCATCATAATTTGAGCTTTTGGTTATAGCTGCCGGTTTGAATTGCAATAAGAATGTACTTTTTGGATATATCCTTGTCCATCGAATTTGTAAATATCACAGGAGTATACGATGTTTATTGTTTTTGATCCGCGAATGAATTCCGCACGGCCATAGATAGCTATCTTGTCTCCGTCCTGCAGCATCCCGAATGTTTCAAATTTTGTCGTTATCGATTTAAAATAGTCTCCGACCTTTTTCGTGAATTCCATGACCGACGCCTTACCGGATATTATCTTTTTCTCTTCATAAATATTCCAGACAATATCTTCGGACAAATATGGCTCGACTTCTGTGAATTTGCCTTCGGAAAAAAGTTGGGCAATCTCCTTTGGCTCTTTATTATTCATGCTGATTTATTTCTGTTATTTTTTTCCTCCCATTTTTGAAAAATCAAAACCGATCCCGATTGATGCATTAAAGTTCCTCGCTTCAAGGTTACTATCCTGGTTCGTAAATGGATCGGAAGAAACCGTTAGCCCGCCTTCAAGCCAAAACCAATGCATGTTTTTGAAGCTTACCTGGGCATTCCATGTGCCTTCGACAAAGCTCAACGTTTTTCCCGGTAGCCTGTCAAGATCAAGATAAGTTAATTCGGCAGGGGTATATGAGTTTTGAATTTCACTAAAATGGACCCATGTGATTTTACTGACCAGTGCGGTCCGGAAATAATCGCCAATAAAAAAATTTATAGAAGGCTGAATGTACCACTTGGTGAGATTGCTTGAATAATAGCGGCTATAATTCACGCCATTTTCCACCCCATCATCGGTAAACGAGTAGTTGCCAAAACCGAGACCGCCAAAAACATTCATCGAGATATTCTTGTCATTTGTTATCGTTGTAAAATATCCGCCTCCAAAACTTGACAGGTGACGTTTGTACCTGACAATAGAACTGTCGAAGTAAGTTCGGTCAGAATCAAAAATGGCATCTTTCTCCTTTCTCCTAAAATAATCGGCGGTCAAGGCAAAATGATCACTGATTGCGTAAGCAGCTTGCAGATCATATCCATTGTTGTATTCATTTGTCAATTCATTTGCATCTGCTCCTGTCGAGTAGTAAGCGGCCATTTTTGATTCACCTTTTTCCCGGAAATAGGGAGTATTGGGGTGCGCAGGTGAATAAATATACCGGGGCGTGCGGCAGGAGCTAAATGTTATACAAATTAAAATCAGGAAGAACAGGTGATTCATAGTGACATGGTTGATCCAGGTATAAAGGTATAGTTGTTGATGATAATAAAAGATCCCCTGGATGAACCAGGGGACACTGCTTTTCCGGGCTTGAGTGGCTAAACCTATCTCAGGAAAAGCAATTCCCGGTACTTCGGCAAATACCACTCGCGATCATCAACCAGCAATTCAAGTTTGTCAGCATGATAACGTACCTGGTCAAAGAATGTATCCTTTACCTGGTTTTGATACGCAATTGCTTTTTCTCTGGTGTCACTGATGTTATTGCAAACCTTCCTGGCTTCAATCATCTTCTCAACAAGATCACTGGTCGAGTTGATGTGTTCCGATATTTTTTCGAGAATTTGTTTTTGATTCGCAAATGCGGATTCTTCCAACCCGGATTCTTTTAATCCTTTGATATTATTTGCCAATAAATTCTGGTAGCGGATCGCTGCCGGTAAAATATGACTGGTTGCCAGCTCGCCCATGATGCGACTTTCGATCTGCACTTTTTTAATATATTTTTCCAGTTCAATCTCGTGTCTTGCCTCCAGTTCCTGGTGAGTATATACATTATTATTCTCGAAAAGTTTTTTTGCTTTATCAGTTATCATGGCATCCAGGGCAAGCGGAGTAGTTTTTACATTGGGTAAGCCTCTTTGCTCAGCTTCTTTTTGCCACGCTTCACTATAACCATCTCCTTCAAACAAAACCTTTTCGCTTGCCACTATGTATTCGCGGATCACATGCATGATAGCGATCTCTTTCTTTTCGCCTTTCTCAACCAATGCATCTACTTCGGTTTTGAATTTTCGTAAGGTGGCTGCCATGATCGTATTCAAAACAGTCATGGCATTGGCGCAGTTTGCAGAAGACCCGACGGCACGGAATTCAAATTTGTTCCCTGTAAATGCAAATGGGGATGTCCTGTTACGATCAGTATTGTCCAGTAAAAGTTCAGGGATGCTCTTATGAATATCGATCTTGAGCATACTTTCATCGGTCTCATCCATTTTTGCAGTCACCCGTTCTTTAAATTCTCTCAGCACTTTGGTCAAATACTCACCGATAAAAACAGAAATGA
Organism: Chitinophagaceae bacterium; assembly: GCA_035717045.1. Taxonomy (GTDB): domain Bacteria; phylum Bacteroidota; class Bacteroidia; order Chitinophagales; family Chitinophagaceae; genus VBAS01. The sequence continues at coordinate 2,623 of DASTIZ010000162.1, read as the reverse complement.
TAGCGGGGGGTGCTTCATTGGCACCCAGCCGGTGATCATTTGGCGCAGAAGCTATCGATGCCCTTAATACATCAGCATAATCATGAACGGCCCTGATCGTGTTTACAAAGAAAGTGAGGAACATCAGGTTTGTTTTTGGCGTTTTACCCGGCGCCAAAAGGTTCACACCGGTATCCGTGGCCATGCTCCAGTTGTTATGTTTGCCGCTACCATTGATGCCTGCAAATGGCTTTTCATGAAGCAGCACTCTCAATTTGTGACGACGGGCGACCCGATCCATAACATCCATTAAAAGGGAGTTGTGATCAACGCCCACACTTACTTCTTCAAAAATCGGGGCGCATTCAAATTGTGCAGGCGCCACTTCGTTATGTCTTGTGCGAAGTGGAATGCCCAGTTTGTATCCCTCATTTTCAAAATCACGCATAAAAGCATATATCCGTTCAGGAATTGATCCGAAATAATGATCCTCCAGTTGCTGGCCTTTTGCAGAGCTATGACCATATACCGTTCTTCCACACATTACCAGGTCAGGTCTTGCGTTATACAAACCTTCATCAATTACAAAATACTCCTGCTCCCATCCTAATGTTGCCGTAACACGCGTTACATTCCTGTCAAAATAATTACAGACATCAACAGCTGATTTGTTCAAGGCTTCAAGAGCTTTCAACAGGGGTGCTTTATAATCGAGTGATTCGCCTGTATAAGACACAAAAATGGTAGGAATACAAAGAGTTTTTCCATGACCGATTTCCATAATAAAGGCAGGCGATGACGGGTCCCAGGCAGTATAACCTCTAGCTTCAAACGTTGCACGCAAACCACCACTTGGAAAAGATGACGCATCCGGCTCCTGCTGGATCAAGGCATCTCCTTCAAATTGTTCTATCGGTGTGCCATCACTTTTAATGGTAAAAAATGAATCATGTTTTTCTGCGGTTGTGCCTGTCAACGGCTGAAACCAGTGAGTAAAGTGAGTAACACCTTTTGCTTCGGCCCATGACCGGATGCCGCTTGCGATCTGGTTGGCCATTGCACGGTCAATTTTTTGACCTGCTTTTATTGAACCAACAAGGCTTTTATATGCTTCGTCACTCAAAAATTCACGGGCTATTTTTACGTTAAAGACATTTTCGCCAAATATGGCTGTGATGCGACTTGCATTATCAACACCTATGTCCTGCGTAGCAGACAGGTTGTTGATAGCATTAAATCGTAATGACATGATTATTTGTTTATACTTTTTTAAATGGGTGTCAAATATAAAAGGTAAGCTTCGTTGAAAAGCTTACCTTAAGATTTAGTGAATAAAATTTTTAAAGACGACTATCTTATGCCACTTTCTTTTCAGCCTGTACCATATTTGCTTCGGCAATTTTCACGGTCTTGACAATACGGGCAGCTACTTTATAAGGATCGGCTGCACTATTCGGGCGGCGATCTTCCAACCACCCTTTCCAGCCTCTTTCCACGGTGCCTATCGGGATCCGGATGGAAGCACCCCGATCGGATATGCCATACTTAAAATCAGTGATAGCCGCAGTTTCATGTTTGCCGGTCAAGCGGAGATGATTGTCTGGTCCGTATACTTCTATATGTTCTTTCACAAACGGTCTGAAGCCTTCACAGATCTGCTCATATACATCTTTGCTGCCGCATGTTCTCAACAAGGAGTTTGAGAAATTGGCGTGCATTCCGCTGCCATTCCAATCCAGGTTACCCAAAGGTTTACAATGCCAGTTGATCGAGATACCATATTTTTCACCAATTCTTTCAAGCAGGTAACGGGCAACCCAAACCTGGTCACCGGCAGCTTTGGCTCCTTTGGCAAAGATCTGGAACTCCCATTGGCCGGTTGCTACTTCAGCATTGATGCCTTCCACATTCAGGCCTGCTTCAAGACAGGCATCAAGATGTTCCTCAACCATTGCCCGGCCATAAGCATTTGTTGCACCCACTGAGCAGTAGTAGGGACCTTGCGGACCCGGGAAGCCACCTTCGGGGAAGCCAATAGGCTTATTAGTTTCGGGATTCCAAAGGAAATATTCCTGTTCGAATCCAAACCAGAAATCATTATCATCATCTTCAATAGTGGCCCTTCCGTTTGATTCATGCGCAGTGCCATCGGGACTTAATACTTCGCACATTACCAGGTAAGCATTTTTTCTTTGAGGGTCTTTCACGATGAATACGGGTTTTAGCAAACAATCTGAAGAGCCACCAGGGGCCTGCTCAGTCGAAGAACCGTCAAAAGCCCAAACCGGGCAATCTTCCAGTTTTCCGCTAAAATTTCTTTCGATTTTTGTTTTGCTTCTCAGGCTCTGGATTGGCTTGTAACCATCCAGCCAGATGTATTCAAGTTTTGAAGGGACCATAACAATTGCTTTTTATTTTTAAATTGTAGTTCAATTGCAAAAAAAGGAATATTATAGAAATAAACCAATCTTTTTTGAGCCGAGGTTCACTTTTTGATGAAAATGTGGAAAATTATAACAAAAAATCTGGATAAAATGAATTTTTGTAGGGTAGTCAGCTTGGATCTGAAACATTAGAATTATTCTTAATATTATTAAACAGAATGGAGTAGATCCTTTCCCAGTCGATCAGGCTGACCACGGGC
>DASTIZ010000161.1:0-12844 GCA_035717045.1 Chitinophagaceae bacterium | reverse complement strand
TTTTTGCCTTGATGCAAAAAGTAGCAAAAAAATCAAGGACAAACGAATGGCTCCGCCCGTTTGTCCGGCCCACGCACATGAACAGTCTTTACGATTTGTAACTACTTCATTTACTGAAGTGGTAGGAGGAGGACCGTGCGTCGTGCTTTTCGAAGCTCAAATAGGCGCTGTCTTTTTCGCTTGCATTCATTTAGGATGTAAATCCTTTTAGTTAGGCGAAAAAGAAGGCGCTAATACATTCTTCCGGGATCGGAGTGGAGTGCTAGTGTTTTTGGGTGCTCAAGCGCCTTGTTCCGTTCCTTCTAAATAAATATGTCAAGCCCGATGAAAATCGGGACATAAGCAAAAAAAAGTAAGTAAATAAAAAAATATTTTTGAAAGTTTTATCTACTTTTTGTATTCTTAGACGTTTCGCCTTGATCTTTTTGTTTCTTTTTCCATCCAGGGAAAAAGAAAAGAAATACTTTATCTAAAATTCCTCCCCTCAGGAAACACATTCTCCAAATTGCCAGTACTAAGTTTTCCCAGCATAACTGAAAGATCAAAACACTTTTCAACTACCACATGGATCACTTCTCCTTCCACTTGTAACTTGCCTTCCACCATCATTAACTTGGATTGAAGTATCTCACGACGATATTTTTCAATAATATTTTCAAATACGACTAAATTGGCAGTTCCTGTTTCGTCTTCAATTGTAATAAAACAAATTCCTTTGGCGGTACCGGGTCGTTGACGAACTAAAACAATTCCCGCCACCTTGACCAGGTCTCCATTGTGTAATCCATTCAGGTCATTTGATGAAACGATATGAAGTCGTTTCAACCGTTCGCGTAAAAAGCTTACAGGATGCGCTTTTACTGAAAGTGATAGGGAGGCATAATCACGAACAACATGTTCAGGCATTGTCATTTCAGGCAATGAAACATTCTCATTCTTTGCATCAGGTGCGGGTTGTCCTTTAAACAATTCAACAGGACGATCATTGGTGGATACTTCCCATAATGCCTGTCTGCGATCAAGACCAATCGATCTGAATGCGTCAGCATCAGCAAGCTTCAATAAAGTTGCTTCAGGCAAACCAATATCACGCAGCTTATTAACGGAAGAAAATTTTTTTGTTCTGCCTGCCATCAATAGCTTGATGTCTTCTTCTCTTAATCCTTTAACTTGTCTGAATCCAAGACGGAGCGCACATTTCGCTTTGGAAGTGATCTTTAGCCCCTCTCTTGCTTCGCTTTGCTCGCAATGACGGGAGAGGGGTTGGGGAGAGGTCTCAAGTAAATTGTCCCAATCCGAATAATTAATATCCACTTCTCTTACTTCCACTCCATGTTTTTGTGCATCGATCACAATTTGTGCAGGCTGATAAAATCCCATTGGCATACTGTTCAGCAATGCACACGCAAACACGTCAGGATAATAGCACTTGATCCAGGCTGAAACATAAACCAGCAAGGCGAAACTGGCGGCATGACTTTCCGGGAAGCCATAACTTCCAAAACCTTCGAGTTGTTTAAATACACGCTGCGCATATTCGAGTGTGTAACCTCTTTCCGTCATGCCATTGATCAGCTTTTTATGAAACTTGCTTACTAAACCATTTGCCCTGAATGTGGCCATGCTTCTCCGGAGTTCATCAGCTTCAACGGGTGTAAAACCGGCAGCAACAATGGCGATCTTCATCGCCTGTTCCTGGAATAAGGGAACACCTAAAGTCCGATGCAGTATTTCTCTTAACTCTTCCGAAGGATATTCTTCATCTTCTTCTTTATTGCGACGGCGCAAATACGGATGCACCATGTCACCTTGTATCGGTCCCGGTCTTACGATAGCTACTTCGATCACGAGGTCATAAAAACATCGTGGTTTCAATCGCGGCAGCATGGATTGTTGTGCCCGGCTCTCGATCTGGAACACGCCAATGGTATCAGCATGACAGATCATATCATATACTACAGGGTCATCCTGTGGGATATTGGCTAATGTAAGATCCAGTCCATAATGTTCTTTTGCCAGGTCAAATGCTTTGCGAATACAGGTCAGCATTCCCAACGCAAGCACATCGATCTTCATAAATCCCAATGCATCGATATCATCTTTGTTCCATTCAATACAGGTCCTGTTTTCCATGCGGGCATTTAAAATCGGGCAGAGATCAGTGAGTTTGCCCCTTGTGATCACAAAACCTCCTGTATGCTGCCCCAACTGTCTTGGAAAACCAATATATTGTTGCGTCAGCTCAAGCACTTTGTGTAAATGTTTATCCCGTGTATCGAATCCCTGTTCAGCAAATCGTTTGTCTTTAAATGTTTCTTCAGGAAATTCACCGATCGCTCCGACCGAATCCGACAAATGATTGATCGCATCCAGGGATAAACCCATTGCTTTCGCTACATCCCTGATGGCCCCTTTCTGGTGTTGTTGTGTAACGGTAGCAACGATGGCAGCACGATCCCGGCCATATTTGTTGTATATATATTGTATCACTTCTTCACGCCGCTCATGCTCAAAGTCCACATCAATATCAGGCGGTTCATTTCTGGCAGCCGAAATAAATCTTTCAAACAAGAGATCGAATTTGGCAGGATCGACCGATGTGATGCCTAAACAATAACAAACAGTAGAGTTCGCAGCCGATCCTCTTCCCTGGCAAAGTATTTTTTGTTCTCTTGCATAGCGGACAATATCATATACGGTCAAAAAATATGAAGCATAATTCATCTGCTCAATAAATGCCAGCTCATGATTGATCGCTTTGATCACTTTATCAGGCAATAGATCACCATAAATTTCCCTGGCCCCTTTCCATGCTAAGTAAGCCAGTTCTTCCTGGGGGGTTCTTCCTTCAGTCGTGATCTCTACAGGATATTCATATTGCAAACTGGGTAATGAGAATTGACAGGCTTCAGCCAATTCCCGGGTATTGCGGATCGCATCCGGATATTGCCTGAATAAGCGCAGCATTTCAGAAGAGGGTTTCAGGTATCGTTCTGCATTGGGGTGCAACCGATAACCGGCATTATAGATGGTACATTTTTCACGGATACAGGTAAGGATATCCTGCAACTGTCTCCGTGCAGGTATATGATAATGTACATCATTCGTCGCCAGTAATGGTATATTCAGTTTTGCTGATAATTGTGCAAGACGATATAAGTATTTATTATCATCACCATGATAACGGCGGGTGGCTGCTATGTAAAGATTATTTCCAAAGGCTTCGTTATATTCCTGTAAGACATTTTTAAATGACGGGTCAAAATCGAATGACTGGTCCAATGCCCCCGGTGGCACCACGACAAACCTGGTCCCTTTTGCATGTGTATACACATCTGCTTTATACAAAAAACATTCTCCTTTCTCCGCCCGGAGATTCCCGGTTGTCAGCAATTGACATAAACCTGAATAAGCATCTTTACCGGTTGGATAAGCCAACAGGCTTTGCCCATCCAGCAGATCAAGGCGACAAGCGGGAATGATCTTTATATTTTTATTTTTTGTGGCAGCATGGGCACGAACGATACCGGCAAAGCTGTTTCGGTCAGTGATCGCAATTTTATCATAGCCATAGAGTTCCGCCTGCTCCACGAACTCTTCAGGATGTGATGCACCGCGTAAAAAACTAAAATTCGTTGTCACCTGCAATTCTGTATACCGCATAATCATTGTTTAGTGCGTCCGAAAGTCAGAAAAGTCCGGAAGACAGAAAGACGATTCTGTAAACCTGTAACAAACACATTGAGATGTACTTTCCGACTTCCGGTCTTCCGGCCTTTCCGACTCAAATAAAATATCCATGCACAAACCATTTGTATGATGCATCTGCATAATGCCCCAGCCTGAATAACCAATACCTGCATCCTTCTTCATCTTCCGCATAATAATAATCGCGGTGTTGTCCCTGTTCCATCCACCATTCCTGTTCTATCCGTTCCGGTCCATCCGCTTTGATGATCGTATGCAGTTTCCCTTTGTACCGGAAATTCATCGGCGGATAATCAGGAACAGGTGCCATCACTTCAATAGGTTCAGGTCTTGATAATAATTGCAGGGGTCTTGGTCGTTCCACTTTCCATGTGGTTGTAGCTTCTTCATCCAATGATAAAGCAGCTTTCACGGATCTTTCGGGCCAGTAATGTTCAGCAGGTAAATAACGACGGATAGAATCCACACCGATCCGTGTGCTCAACCGGTCCAGCAATTCTGAAATCCTTTCATCCTGTAATCCGCCGCTGCTCTTCCATATTGTTTCCTGTGAGGAAAGATGATCTTCAACTTTTGTTGCTTCGAGAATGAATAATTCAATACCCAATCCGGGTTCGACCGATGAGATCTTTAATTCAAACAAACGGAACAAATGTTCTGCATGATGCGATGCGCGGATCGTTCCGATCTCAATGGCTTCGATCTTACCATCCACACGATAACATTTCAATACAGCTTTACGAATTCCTTTTCCTTCTTGTTTTAATCGTTTGCTTAAAGCATCAAGCAATCGTTGCAAGGCAATTTCAATTCCTGTTGCCGTCACGATCGGTTCCAGGCAAGGCAATCTTTCCTGGTAAGGCGCAGGTGGATGAACAGGTTGAATAAATTCTTCTTCCAATCCCAAGGCCTGGTTGATGCGTGTGATAATACCGACGTGTGAGGTCTGAAGTCTGAGGTCTGAGGTCTGAGGTCTGAAGTCCGACTTCCGACTTCTGACTTCCGATCTCCCAAACCTTCTCCTTAAAGCAGATTTCGGGATTCCGATAAAATCTTTCACCTGCCGTAGCCCCAGCTTATTCAATCGTTCAACCGTATCATTATCCAATCTCAAAGCAGCACCCGGTAAACAAAGCAATGCAGCTGATTGTTGACCGGGTTCAATAATGCATTCATCCTTACCATATCTTGACAATGCCCATGCAGCACCGATCGTATCGGCAATTGCCACTCTTACGGTATAACCATATTTCCTGAATCGTGCCGTGATATCATTTGCATAATCAGCATCACCTCCCCATAAATGCGTACAACCTGTTGCATCGAGGATCAAACCTTCATCACCATCAACAGTCACACAAGGACTAAACCGTATACACCATCCGGCAATTCGTTTTAATAATCGTTGAGCCAATCCTGGTGGATCATCGATAACGGTTAATGAAGGACGGATCGCTTTTGCATCGGCAGCCACCATGCCTGCATATATTGATTGTTCAATTGCTTTCTCATTAGCCGCTGTTATCAGCATTCGTCCATGATCGGGAGTTACCAATACAAAAGCGTCATCACGAAGATCGGGTTGACGGATACTAAACCAATCTGTTTTTAAATAAGGAAACCATATCGTGGCAAATCTTTTCACACCGCTTGCTTATGTTCATCATGATGTAAAGAAGATGTTGCTGCCACAGGCAGGAATCTTCCATTAACCCATTCCAGTTGCCAGGCTCCTGGTTTACCATTACGAACTTTTAAAAGTTCCACCTGCCAGCGTGGAAAACCAATTCCAGGTAAACCGTCGGTTGTTTCACTTTGCAAGGGTTGTATTTGCCAGCGACAGGTAAATGCCGTTGTGAAAAGATGTCGTGGATTGTTGCGAAGTAAAAAACCCGTGACCCTGCTTTGTTCCGCTGCTAATTGTAATCGCCTGGATATTGCCAGGTCAAGGCTGGCGACCTCACCCACTACGGCGACCAGCCCTTGACATTTCAAGGCTTCTTCGATCGTCCATAAAATATCTTTTTTCAAGTGAATAAAGATGAGTTGTGCCGGATCGATCCCAAAACTTACCAAAGCAGGAGGGAAGATGATCTGTGATGAACTGATCCATACAACGGCACCGGCTTTTTGCAATAGCGATGATAGAATACCTGCAATAAAACCACTGCTGGCTGTTAAGCTTTCATTGCTATTACAAATAAATTCATGATTGACACCAAGCGGGAATTGTAAATTAGGAAAGGAATGGTTAATGGTTCCGAGATCGATCTTCTGTTGTGCATCTACCAATGGCCTGAACCCCTGCAAGGCAAGAATATCTTTTTTTAATTGAGTGATAATATCGGCTTTCAATGCTGGCATTGATTGTGGTTACAGGAGTGTTGGATGTTTGATAATTCACTATGCTAGGCAAGTTAGTAATATTTTACTAAAAATTTTGGTTTTTTATTTGTGTATGCCCAGGAGATTGATACACACTTTACTATGTTGGTGTAACTATCCGTCCCGACTAAGTCGGGCGGGGAAGTACTTCGATTAGCCTTTCGGATTTACATGAATCACGAAGCAAGATTTTCGTCCTAAGGATTGGGATATGTCGATGAATAGAATTGTTTAGCTGAGTTAACAGTACTACTAAAGCTCAATCAAGGCGGCGCCAATGGCCGTCCCGATACTTGATGCAAAAAGTAGCAAAAAAATCAAGGACAAACGAATGGCTCCCCCGGATCGAGTCCGGGGCAGGCGGCTGGTTTGGCCGGGCCCACGCAGCTGGCACTCCGCGTATTTGTAATTGCTTCGCGTAATCGAAGTGATAGTTTGAAGCAGCTTGCTTCGTGCTGTTCGAAACTCAAATAGGCGCTATCTTTTTCGCTTGCCTTCATCACAGTTGATATTTATTCATAATAGGCGAAAAAGAAGGCGCTAAAAAATTCTTCAGAGATCGAAGTGCGGCACCAGAGTTCTTTGAATGGTCAAGCGCCTTGTTCAATTCCTTCTAATAAATATTTCGGGTTTAAAGAAGTATCATAAGCTATTTTTCCTGCCAAGCATTTCTCCCAGTTTTTCCGCAGTTCGTTCCAGGTTTATCGCTGTATTTTGTAAAGCCAACGTGATATCAAATGGTTCTTCATTGATTGAAATTAAATGATCAAAGTAATTCTTTAATTCAGCCGGTATCTCTTTTGGTACCTGGCCTGCCACCCCGATCACCAGTTTATTTTTTTGTTTTGCCAGTTTGGCCACGCCATAAGGACCCTTGCCTTGCAGTGTCTGCATATCAATACTTCCTTCACCAGTGATGACAATATCTGCTTCATCCAACGCATTTTCAAAATGTGTGAGCAAAAGAAATTGTTCGATCCCATTTACTAGTTCTGCATTCAGCAAAGCATAAAGTCCTGCCGCTACGCCACCGGCCGCACCACCATATTTCAACGCGGAAATGTCCTTCCCGCTGTATTTGAGAACAACATCCCGCAACGTTGTTAATCCCGCTTCAAGTTTAATGATATCATCCGCACGGGCTCCTTTTTGCGGACCGAATACTGCGGCCGCCCCTTGTTTACCCAACAAAGGATTTTCAACATCACAAAGAATAATAATATGAGAATCAAAAATTCTTTTATCAATCATGGACAAATCGATTGAATACAGTTGTGTCAATTGCCCGGGTAAATTCCTCAATTCATTATCCTCTTTGTCAAGAAAACGAATACCTATTGCTTGTGCCATTCCGGTCCCGCCATCAACGGTAGCACTACCGCCAATACAAAGTATGAGCTTACTTACATTTTTATTCAATGCATGTGTCATAAGTTCACCGGTTCCAAATGAACTTGTATGCAAGGGATCATATTCGCTACGATTCAACAATCGCAAGCCTGAAGCGTTGGCCATTTCTATTACAGCCGTCTTTCCATCATCGATCAAGCCAAAGGAGCTGTTTATTCTTCTGCCAAGAGGATCATGCACCTCAACAGGGATAACAATACCCTTATCATGTTGTATGATCAGTTCACCTGTTCCATCACCACCATCACCTACAGGAAAACACTCACAGGTACAATGTAAACCACTTTTAAGCAAACCTTTTTGGATTGCAGTAGCTGCCCCGGCGGCGGGAAGGCTATTCTTAAAAGCGTTTGGTGCAATGAGAATGTGCATGTTCTTATAATAACAATAGTGAAAGAATATACACTATAAGCAGTGTGACCAATCCCATAGAGATAGTGGCAATGGAATATACTTTCAGCATTGGTCGCATATCCGGTCCGGAGCTTGATAGTCCGGTAAGTAATTTGCCATTTTCTGAATACAGAGCCAATGCCCGCAGGCAGGTTTGTTACTTTGCACAAGCAAAAGAAAGTACAAACATTATAACACATTCACACTCCTCTCCACAAACGCAGTCAGATCCGCGCCTTTTAATAAACCCTGCGCCAGCATGGCCAGGTCAAATGCCTGTTTGGCCAAAACAGTTTGCTGTGCTTCATCAGCGGACAAAATTTTGTTTACAAGTTTATGATTCGCATTCACGGATACTTTATATGTATCCGGCATATTGCCATAAAAATTCACTCCTCCACTCATGCGGCTCATATCTTTCATGCGACGCATCCATTCTTCCATCGTGATCGTAACCGGCATCGCATCTTCATGATTGCTGTCGATCTCCACATGCATGTTGCTGTTGTTGATGGCTTTTTCAAATATGCTTTTGAGCCTGGAAGTTTCATCATCACTGAGGTTGTGCTTCTCTGTATCTTCTTTTTCAATCAGCTTATCCATTACATCAGCATCCACTCTTTTCAACGAAGTTTTTTCCAGCTTTATCTCCAAATGATGAATAAAATGCGTATCGATCGGTGAATTCATCAGCAATACATCATAATTCTTTTTATGCGCTGCCTGCACATAGCTGTCCTGTCGTTCTGCATCAGCCGTGTAGAGATACACAAGTCGCCCATTCTTATCTTCCTGGAAATCTTTTACTCTTGCTGCATATTCGTCCAACGTATATTTCTCATGTTTTGTATTCTCCAGCAGCAAAAACTCTTTTGCCTTTTCATAGAATTTTTCATCGCTGATAGCGCCGTATTTTACAAACAACCCGATGTCATTCCATTTTTCTTCATAGCTCTTGCGGTCTTTTTTGAACAATTCAGCCAGTTTCTCGGCTACTTTTCGACTGATATAACTATTGATCTTTTTTACATTGCTGTCGCTTTGCAGAAATGAACGGCTTACATTCAGCGGGATATCCGGGGAATCGATAACACCGTGCAGCAACAACAAAAATTCAGGCACGATATCTTTTACCTCATCAGTGATAAACACCTGGCGACTGTATAAACGGATCTTATTCTTGGTGATCTCAAAATCATTTTTCAGTTTGGGGAAATACAAAACACCAGTGAGGTTAAAAGGATAGTCAACATTCAGGTGGATCCAGAAGAGTGGCTCTTCAGAAAAAGGATAAAGCTCACGATAAAAAGAAAGATAGTCTTCATCTTTCAGATCATTTGGTTGTTTGGTCCAGATCGGGGTAGTGTTGTTGATGATATTATCGACTTCCACATCCTTATACTTCGGCTTGCCTTCTGTGTCTTCACCGTCTTGAACGGATTCTTTTTTTGTACCAAACTGTACAGGTACCGGCAAAAATTTTGCATATTTATTCAGTATGTCACGGATGCGATGTTCTTCTAGGAACTCTTCTGAATCTGCATTGATATATAAGATAACATCGGTGCCCCGTTCGGTGCGGCTTCCTTCTGTGATCTCAAATTCGGTACTGCCATCACAGGTCCAGCAGGCAGGTTCGGCGTCTTCCTGGTAGCTCAGTGTTTGGATTTCCACTTTGTCCGCCACCATAAATGCCGAATAAAAACCTAACCCAAACCGACCGATGATCTCATTGGCATCATTGGCTTCTTTGAATTTCTCCAAAAATTCCGTAGCGCCGGAGAAGGCCACCTGGTTAATATATTTTTTTATTTCATCGGCTGTCATCCCGATACCGTCATCAGATACCGTGATCGTCTTTGCCTTTTTATCAACGGCCACTTTTATTTTCAACTCACCCACCTCGTTTTTATAATGACCTAATGAAGCCAGTCTTTTGATTTTTTGCGTGGCATCTACGGCGTTGCTCACCAGTTCCCGCAAAAAGATCTCATGATCGGAGTATAAAAATTTCTTGATGATTGGGAATATGTTCTCGGTATTGACGGATATGGTTCCTTTTTCCTGTACCATGGTAATTGAGTTATGACATATAATTGATGAGTTCTGGTAGCCTTAAGCTTCCTGAATCCGACCTCGGACTTCGGACTTCAGACCTCAGACTCCGGACTTCAGACCTCAGACTTCGGATGGCAATATTATCCCGAAAATATCGGGACTCCGCCGGAACAGTCAAATAAAGAAAATCTATTCTGGCTACGCAACCCTCGTTCCAACGGAGTAGAATTTGCCAGATTGACAGCGAGCCGTATAAAGAGTGCATACATTTAGATTGCTTCATCCTGGCACCGCCCAACATTTTATTTCCACGGCTTCCTACTGCCAGGCCTCGTCATGGCGGTCACTCCGCATGGTTGGCAAGAATTCACCTTCATAGGGTGTTTAGTCATTGCGAGGCCGTCAATCTAAAGAAAACTTACAAGTTTAGTTCAAAAGGCCGAAGCAAACTAAAAAAGACGTCAAGTCCGACGCGGTCATGATGGCAATCGGATCATCGCCGGTAGGCAGGTTTGTTACTTTCTGGCGCCTGTCCCGATGAAAATCGGGACACAAGCAAAAGAAAGTAAGTAAAACAAAAATTCTTCTGAATAAAAATTATCTACTTTTTGCCTTGTCCAATGGACTCTCCAATGGAGTCCTTCGGACCTTCGGAGATGCAAAAAGTAGCAAAAAAATCCAGGCCAAACCAATTGCTCCCCCGGATCGAGTCCGGGGCAGGCGGCTGGTTTGGCCGGGCCCACGCACATAGCACTCCGCGTAATTGTGATTCCATCGCGTATCGAAGTGATAGTTCGAAGTAGCTTGCATCTGCTTTTCGATACTCAAATAGGCGCTGATAATTTCTTCCAGGATCTGAGTGCAGTGCTAGTGTTTTTGGGTGCTCAAGCGCCTTGTTCTGTTCCTTCTAAATGGACTTTCAAGCTTGATGAAAGAAAGAACGGAACACAGCGCTTCTAGAGTTTACGATTTAACCCGGGATGCCTGATGCCGGCAAGCGGCAGGTTTATCCTTTCCGCGTGCCAGGTAAAAGAAGGCCAAGCGGGTAACTGATATATAAATTCACTCATTCTACAGAAATTATGCGTCGAATGCAGGCGTTGTTCTACGCAAACTCTAATATTCTACGCAAATTGTGCGGTGAATAATGGGGTTATTCACAGCTTCATCAACAACTGATCCTCAGGGATTGATCATAATATGAGCCCCATGTGTTCCGGCATCCATGATCCATGGCATGCCATCGGCAGATGGTTTTTCCGGCAAACCGGTACTGGCAACCGTTGCATAAGGAATATAGATCACATAACGCAGGTAACCATTCTTTACTTCTCCGGTTGCAGGATCAACATCATTCTGTTTGGCTGAATAAACATACAATGCTGCGGGTTGTTTGGGCATTTGCAGTGTACCTGCTTTTACTTCTTTTTCACGTTCATCAAATAACTGCCGACCGCTAATACCCTGTTTTCTGAGTTCGCGTCCTCTTTGCATAAAAGGTTGCAGGTCCTTTACATAACAGGCTACAGAAAAATCAGGTTCATCAGGATTATCTGCAAGACAGATCAATTCATTGGTGCCTTGTTTTAAAAGCACGAGTTCTTTAGTAGCCGAATAACCATAAACTGTGCAGCCATCTCTTTTTTCCGCGGGTGCAGCCAGTAAGGCTGTTTTTACCTGGACGTCGACGGAAGATAATTGGGTATTTACAGTTGGTGTTTCTTTCTTAGCAGCTGGTGATTCTTTGTTAGATGATTCTTTGTTAGAATTACATCCGTAACAGACAGTGAGCACTGTAATTATCAATATAGTCGTTTTCATATGCATGCGTTTGGTTGTGAAGTTGAATAGAAAGACTGCAGGTGCATTAAACATTTTAAAGGTAGTAATTTTCTATACCAGGGAAACTGATTCATTCATTGACTTTGTTTGAATGTCGAAGGATTTTTTTGCCTTGGGCGGTCTTTGTTACTTCCTGGCGCCTGTCCCGATGAAAATCGGGACACAAGCAAAAGAAAGTAAATAAAACAAAAATTGTTCTTAAGAAGTTTTATCTACTTTTTGCCTGAGCAGTCTTCTTTACTTTCTTTGTCTTGAAACAAAGAAAGTAACAAAGAAAATTCAAGGCGAAACCGATTGCTCCCCCGGATCGAGTCCGGGGCAGGCGGCCGGTTTCCCCGGGCCCACGCACATGAACAGTCATCATAATTTGTAATTACATCTCTTATTGAAGGGGTAGATTGAACACCATGCTTCGTGCTTTTCGAAGCTCAAATAGGCGCTGTCTTTTTCGCTTGCATTCTTTAGAGTTGCTATTTATTTCATAACAGGCGAAAAAGAAGGCGCTAATACATCTTCATAAATTGATGTGCAGAGCTGAAGAATTTATACAGATTGAAGGAATGTACCGCATCCCCCGCCGGCGGGGGAGGCACTTCAACTGTCAACAATTTTTCAAGCGGGGGTGGTTTAACGCGTTCTAGTATAAAAAAAATTGCGGATCCCGTATGATATCCGCAATCGTGATTACTTTCACTCGCCACTCGCTACTCCCACTAACGACTATCGACTAACCACTATCGACTCCTCAATAAGCCCTCTTCTCCAAACTCGGTCTCGCCGGCGGCTTATATCCTTTTGTCTTCAAAAGATTTTTTATTTCTGTAATTCCCCTTTCTAATTGCGGATCTTTCCCCTGCACGGGCAGACTGGAACAGCTAATTTAAACACTTTTTTTCCCAAGTTAACTAGTACTAGAGGTGAAATCAATGTTGTTAATGAGCCGTGGCCACCAGTTGAAGGAATATCATATGAAGAATCACTAATGTTTAAATCAAGTATGACTCCCGATTTCGCCAATCCAGTAGCTAGATAAGCAATTTCTCCAAAC
>DASTIZ010000160.1:0-2726 GCA_035717045.1 Chitinophagaceae bacterium | reverse complement strand
CTGCTCATTTTCATATTGACGCTTAAAAGTTTCATCAAGAAATGAATAATCAAATAAATTGCCGGGAAAGAACGCGTCGTACTTCTTTTTTATTTCGGCGATCGTGCGGGGCAGTTCACCGGGCGCAAGTTTTATACTGATTGCATTATTAGTGCCATAAAACGGCATAAAGATCATCGGTTCCATCGGATAACGCAACGATTTTTGATGATAATCTTCAACGACGCCAACAACATCCCATTCTCTTGTCTGCCGGAGAATTGTTTTGCTTATTGCATCTTCAGGCGATTTGAAACCAAGTAATTTCGCCGCGGACCGATTAATAAGCATTGCCCGTCGATTTGCTCCCCTTTGACTCAGGTCGGACTGAGTGAAATTCCTACCGGCAATTAACCTTATCCCATACACATCCAAAAAATCATAATCAATACCTGTATGACGGACCGTAAATTGGTTTGTTGTTGCCGAATCTTTCTGTCTTACATTAAAACTCCTCCCAATGTCACCGCCTGGCACATTCCAGGATGTGGCGGCCCCTTTTACATGAGCAATTTGTTTTAGCTCCTCCTTAAAAGTATTTATACGGTTTGTAAAAGTAGAATCCCAGGTAGTGAGTGAAGGCGCTCGTACTACCATCACCTGGTCCATTGAAAAACCAAGGTGCGTTTTATTCATGTATCTAATCTGCTGCATTACCACTAATGATCCAATTATCAAACCAATGGTTACGGCGAACTGGCCGATCACCAGTGCTTTTCTGAAAAAAATACCTTTTTGTGAACTGCTGAATTTTCCTTTTAATACCGCAATCGGTTTAAATGAAGAAAGAACAAATGCAGGATAAAGACCGGAGATAAAAATTCCAAGGACAACAATAGAGATCAAACCGATCAAGATGCCATATCCACTAAAGCCTTTTGTCACCAGGTAAGAAAGTGATAATTGATATTTCAGCAGGTCATTAAATGAAGATTGTACAAGCATTACAAGCACAAGCGCTAATCCGATACCGATGAAATTCACAAGAGCAGATTCAAAAAGAAATTGAAAGATCAGTTTTTTGCGTTCACACCCTACTACTTTTCTTATCCCAACTTCCCTTGCTCTCTCTACTGATCTTGCAGTTGCAAGATTGATATAATTGACCCAGGCAATGGTTATAATAAATAACGCAATTATCAATAACGCCCAAACCACAGTTGCGCTGCCTGTTCTACCTAACTCATATTCAAAATCAGAATACAAATGCGCTTTGGAAAGTGGTTGCAGGTAAAAGGTCTCATCACTCCCTGATATCTTATTTCCCTGGAAATGTTTTTGGCTGTAGGCTCCCAGTTGCGCATTGAACGTTTTATAATTAGTTCCTGGTTTTAACCGTACATAATGCCAGAAATCTGACTGCGTAAAATCATAATCAGCTTCCTTCCATACATTAGTCAGTGTTTTGTAAGAGACCAATATGTTGAATGACAGGTGCGAATTTTCCGGAACATCTTTACAGATAGCTTCAATTTTATACAAGGCTGAATCTGTCCCATATTTTATTGCTGTGCCGGTGAATTGGTTATAATCATCACCTTTGTAGTCGAAGATCTTGTCGGCAAGACTTTGTGAAATAATCAATGCATTTGGATCCTTCAAAACAGTTCTTTTGTCTCCCGTAATAAGCGGAAAATCAAACATTGCGAGGAAATTGCTGTCGGCATATAAAATCTCGTCTTCAGCGATCCTTTTATCGTTATAGGTAAGAATAACTTCTCCGGAAGGTGCGATACGGGCATGCTGAACCACTTCTTCATAGTCATCATTCATTGCTTTGCTAACGCCGGAATAAGTGATGGTGCCATGTTGAATCAGTTTTCCCTGCTGATACCGATCATTGACCACGCGATAGATATCACCTGAATACCTATGAAACTGGTCAAAACTGAGTTTGAAACTTACATACTGTAATATCAGCAAACATGCAGCCATGCCAATGGCCAGCCCGCCAATGTTAATCGCTGAAAAACTTTTGTATTTCCAGAGATTACGAAATGATACTTTCAGATAGTGTTTTATCATGGCCTTCGTTTTTGGTCTATGTGTCGGATAGCTATCGGGAGTTAATGGTCAATTACTGAGCAATCACTGTTTTTTACCCAGCACCGGCACGTTTGTCCTGAATAGTTTCTAAACATAATAAATTGATCACTCAGTCCGTAACGATCTAACCGGGTTAGCCAGCGCCGCTTTCACCGCCTGGAAGCTCACCGTGACCAGTGCAATAAGCAAAGCAGCAATTCCCGCCAGGGGAAATACCCACCATTCAATATGGATCCTGTATGCAAAGTCTTCCAGCCATTTATTCATCGCCCACCAGCCAAGCGGAAAAGCGATCAATGCAGCGATGATCACAAGCAAGAGAAACTCTTTTGACAACAACCTGACAACACTGCCAACACTTGCTCCTAAAACCTTTCGGATACCTATCTCTCTTGTTCTTCGTACAACAGTAAGTGTGGCCAACCCAAACAACCCCATACAAGCAATGAAAATGGAAAGGGCAGAAGCGAGTTTTACAATTGTTCCGGTTCGTTGTTCCTCTTTGTATTGAGCAGCAACTGTTTCGTCAAGAAACCGATATTCAAATTCCTGGTCGGGTACAACATTTCTCCAGACT
Source organism: Chitinophagaceae bacterium (assembly GCA_035717045.1). Lineage (GTDB taxonomy): Bacteria > Bacteroidota > Bacteroidia > Chitinophagales > Chitinophagaceae > VBAS01. Next base: position 64 of record DASTIZ010000160.1, on the reverse strand, counting down.
TGCTTTAGTGTATTAAGGTTGTCGGCCAAATTGCCGGCTCGTAACCTTACAGAAATTCTCGGTT
>DASTIZ010000159.1:0-4175 GCA_035717045.1 Chitinophagaceae bacterium | reverse complement strand
AATTAACCTGGAAGGGGAAAAGCTCATTAATTATAAAGGCTGATCTGTGAATACCGTTATGCATTCAGCCCGATAAACGCAGGAGAACTGCCACGAACAGGACGGGTATACCCGGAAGCAAGTTATCGAAGCTGGAAACCTTCCAAAAACTTTGTATTAAAATCACCGCTGCGGAAACGATCGTCCTGCATTAATTGTAAATGAAATGGAATGGTTGTCTTTACTCCTTCTATCACATACTCACTTAATGCGCGGTACATGGTATCGATCGCTTCGTTGCGGGTACGTGCCATCGTGATCAGTTTGCCGATCATTGAATCGTAAAAAGGAGGGATCACATAACCAGCGTAAACATGACTGTCAACCCGAACACCATGTCCGCCGGGCGTATGCAATACCATTATTTTTCCCGGAGAAGGACGAAAATCATTATAAGGATCCTCCGCATTGATGCGGCACTCGATCGCATGTCCCAGCGGTATATAATCTTTCCCGCTGATCCTTTCACCCATGGCTATTTTTAATTGTTCTTTGATCAGATCGAAGTTGATCACCTCTTCCGTAACACAATGCTCTACTTGTATACGGGTATTCATTTCCATGAAATAAAAATTCCGATACTTATCCACCAGGAACTCGATCGTGCCCACACTTTCATAGCTGATTGCGCCCGCCGCTTTTTTTGCTGCATCGCCCATTTTCTCGCGAAGATCATCGGTCATAAATGGTGATGGTGATTCTTCAACCAGTTTCTGGTGACGGCGCTGAATCGAACAATCTCTTTCACTCAGGTGACAAATATTTCCATATTGGTCACCGGCCACCTGTATCTCGATATGCCTGGGCTCCTCCACAAATTTTTCCATGTAGATACCATCATTCTTAAATGCAGCGCCGGCTTCTGCCTTGGCCGTATTATACGCCCTTTCCATCTCGGCATCTTCCCAAACGATACGCATCCCCTTTCCGCCACCCCCTGCCGTTGCCTTTAATATCACGGGATAACCCATGTTCTTGGCCAACCCTTTTGCTTCTTCCAAACTTTCCAATAAACCTTCGCCACCCGGCACGACAGGTACGCCGGCTTTAATCATGGTTTCTTTTGCGGTCACTTTATCACCCATCGCATTGATCATATCAGGAGTAGGACCAATAAATTTTATCTGGTGATCGGCACAGATCTGGGCAAACTTTGCATTCTCTGCTAAAAAGCCATAACCAGGATGAATGGCATCTGCATTGGTGATTTCAGCGGCAGACATCAGGTGAGGAATGTTAAGATATGAATCGCTGCTTTGTGGTTTACCAATGCAAACTGCTTCATCTGCAAATCTTACATGTAAACTGTCCCGATCCGCTGTGGAATAAACAGCCACTGTTTTTATTCCCATTTCACGACAGGTCCGGATAACACGAAGAGCTATTTCTCCTCTATTCGCAATTAGTACTTTCTTGAACATTCATTTTAATTTGCCAATGTGCCAAGGTGCAAATATGCTGATGACACACTATTTAGAAATAAAAAAAACTCAACTGGTAACTAAAAGGAGTCTTTCTTTTAGATGTTGTGAGTATTTTACCAATTATTCTTGTCAGCTCTTCCGGTTTTTTCAAAAGGTGATTGCGATCAGGATACGATTTTAAATAGTTACAAAGCTTTAACCAATGTTGGGTCTCGTCAGCTTCCTTTGCGGCGGTCTTTATTTTATGTTTGAAATCTGCGTTGCTTTCGGGGTTTAGGGCTTCCATAGAATTTGCGCCAATTGATGACGCTGACCTTACAAGTTGTCGGGCAAGAACAAATTTTTTTTCTACTTCTGACTTTTCACAATTTTCGATAACAGCAAAAGAAAACTTAATTGATTTCTTCAACAGAGGATTATTTTCGATTAATTCGTTTCTCATAACGTCCAAATTTGATTAGAGTGATTTGCACATTAGCACATTGGCAAATTTGCATATTCAGATTACACAGGCTCTACCAAAAACAAAGGCTGATCATATTCTACGGGCGAAGCGTCTTCTACCAGGACCTTGACAATTCTTCCTTTCACTTCACTTTCTATCTCATTAAATAGTTTCATGGCTTCAATGATACAGATCACTTTTCCCGGATTGACCTCGTCGCCTACCTCAACGAAGTTTGGCTTATCAGGCGCGGCCTTCCGATAAAATGTACCGATCATCGGGCTTTTGATTGTGATCGTATTGCTTGGAACTCCGGCGACCTCCTTCTTAGATTCAGCAGATGAGGCAGGTGTATTTTGTGGCGGTGCCATCATGTGTGCCGGCACATGGGGCAGCTGAGATGCGGTATGGACCGGTGCGCTCAGTACTTGTTGTATCTTGTCTTCCTTCTGCTTGATAGTTACCCGGAAATCTTTCATTTCAACAGTCAGTTCACCAATATTTGATTTGTTGACCATTTTGATCAACTCCTGAATCTGCTTGAAGTCCATGTTTTTCAATTTTAGTTAGTTTTACCCGAAGATTAGAACGCTGAGCTCCGGCGGTGAGTTTAAGGGTTGGCTAAGATAGGGAAATCAAATCCGGAAAACCCAGGTTTTTGCCATGTTTTGGCCAAAATCAGGTCAAAATCGCATAAAAATGCCCAAAACCAGGCCGATTTTGGGCAAATTCTAAGGAATTTTGAAAATGCTATTTTACCCTTTCAACATACTCGCCTGTCTTTGTATTTACACGGATGTGTTCGCCTTCATTTACAAAAAGAGGAACGCCAACGGTAGCACCTGTTTCCAATGTTGCCGGCTTTAGAGTCCGGGTCGCAGTGTCGCCACGAACCCCGGGTTCGCAATAAGTAATTTGTAAAGTGATCTTGTCAGGAAGTTCGGCACCAAGGACCTGATCATTTTCGGTGTTGATTAACACGCCAACCTCCTGTCCTTCTTTTAAATATTGCGGGGCGTCAATAGCTTCCTCCTGTAATGCAATCTGTTCAAATGATTCACTATCCATGAAATTGTAACCGGTGTCATCCTTATATAAAAACTGGTAGGTGCGTTTCTCCACCCGAACGGGGTAAATAGTATCCCCTGAATTCCATGTTTTCTCGATACTGCGATTATTATCTACACCTTTGAGTTTTGCCCAGACCTTGGCCGCCGCACGGGCAGTTTTATTTTCACCAAATTCAACTACGCTGTAAAGACTGCCGTCGAGATTTATGATCATTCCGCGGCTGATATCTGCTGTTGTTGCCATTTTTTAAGCTTTGCTATAAATAATTTTTGGTACAAAGGACTCTCCGAAGGAGTCCGTGCGACCTTTTGGAGAGGCGCAAAGATAAGGTTACACCGTCTTATGACAAAGTGTGAAGGGAAAGTTATCTGTAAGAGTTTCAGATTTGAGTTGGATAAAAAAATCTTTCTTTGAATAATGAAATCCCGGATTCTATCTATTGCTTTTTGTTTTATTGGTTTATCGACGGTAGCGCAAACACAACCAGAACCACCTTATAAAAGATTTCCAACCGTACCACCTCTTAAATTATTATTGATCGATAGCACTACAATTTTTACGGATAAAGATCTTAAAAAAAACAAACCTTTATTCCTCATTTTATTTAGTCCCGACTGTGAGCACTGCCAAAAGGGAACCGAAGAATTAATTGAAAGGATCGACAGCTTTAAGAACATCCAGATCGTAATGGCCACATTTATGACCGTAGATAAGATCAAACCGTTTTATGAAAATTATAAGCTGGATCGTTTTGCAAATATCGTAGTGGGTTATGATATGCAACATATGTTGGCGACCTATTACCGGATAAGCTATACTCCTTTTCTTGCATTCTATGATAAAAAAGGCAACCTGATCGACGGATTCCAGGGTGCTTTACCATTAGGAAAAGTGCTTGAATATTTCAAGGAATGAACTTTTTCTATAAATAAGTTGTGGAATTTTTTCCTAGAAAATCAATGATCCGTCCGTATTTCAGCCTAAAACGGAATTTCAACTTTATCAACCGCATCTTGGCAGGATTTTTTATACGGGTATGGTAGAATGACAACTGTCCCTGCAATAAACCAAATCCCGTTACATAAATACATAATTGTATTTATCTGTTTTCTCTTGCCTTTATCCGCCTTTTCACAAGTCGATACGTCGCAATACATCATTACGGAGGCAAGTAAAAATTATGACCGCAGACCTTC
>DASTIZ010000158.1:0-2973 GCA_035717045.1 Chitinophagaceae bacterium | reverse complement strand
GAGTCGTAGCTTTCTTCTCATTACACGAGAATAGAAAAGACGCTATTATATTAAGAATAAGTAGTTGATACCAGGCTTGGGTACTGCTATTAAACTTATGTTGCGACGCGCAGCCTGCACTGAATGTATATGAAGTGTTCATCGTTCTGTAATTCTATTGAGCTAATAGCATAAAAGAGTAAAAAGAGATAAAGAGTTAGTTCGAAAATTCTCTTTTTCTTCTTTTCTCCTTTAATCTCCTAGCTTATACATAACCGGGTAATCATTATTTCGCAAAAACAAAATATAGTTGTTATTATTTCCATGGATCCATTTAATATCTCTGACCATTCCTGTTATTGAAATTCCTGTTTGTCGCGGCGATATTTCTGCTAATTGCCTGTTCCCTTTATTCTCTAATACAGTTCCATAATTCGCATCCAGCCTTCCAAACTGGGGAAGGCATTCCGTAATATTTCCCCCTAAAACAAGATCTGGCCTCGCATCATTATTAATATCGTGGCACAGAATTGAATTTACGCTTGATAATTGAACCTGGGTTGGCAATTGCTGTATCGTAAACCTGCCATTGCCATCATTCCATGCAATTATACTGGTACTGTAGTTAAATGTTTTTACAACCGCAGATTTGATCAATTCTGGTTTAAAAAGATTTTGAATGGTCTTCTTTGCATAGGCATGATGCCGCAGGTTTTCTTTCTTAAGCGATGGCATCGCATCAGTGAATTCTTTTTTCAAAAACACAGGTACATCGTTGCCGTCAACCGTTCGGGAAAAAACTTTGTCAGGCAAACCATTCATATCAAAATCATTTATCCAGAGTTTTACGGGATGCAGGCTGTCGGGTCGTAAATAAAAATTACTCCCATAATTGCCTAACACAAGATCATTATCACCGTCAGCATCAAGATCGGTAGCTTGTATCGATTGCCACCAGCCAAACATGTTTCTCATGTTTGTTACAATCTCATTCATCTTTCCATTGCTGTAAGTAAAAATCCTTGGTGTCATCCATTCACCAACAATCACCAGCTCATTTTTTTTGTCACCTGTCAAATCACGCCATACTGCAGCTGTTACCATTCCTACAGTAGCAATTGCCGGATTTAATTGTTGTGTAACATCTTTGAAATGGCCAGTACCGTCATTCTCATAAATATAGCTTTGTGGACTAACACCGTAGTTATAGGAAAGACTTCTGCCTCCAACGAACAGATCAGGATCCCCGTCATTGTCATAATCTTCAGCAATTGCTGTTCCAATGTTCGAATTATTTACTTCCCCGAATGCCGCGGTATCCTTCTTGAAATTTCCTTTCCCGTTATTCTTATATAAGCGGTGTTTCAGGAATGGGCTTCGCGGTGGCAGGTCATTACCTCCCGCACCGACAAAAAGATCCTGGTAACCATCTTTGTCACAGTCAAAAAACAAAACTGCTATATCTTCAAACTGTGCATCATCTTCAAATGATCGCTGGTTGCTTTTTACAAAACCATTCTTATTTTGAATAAATAACTGGCCGGCTTGCCCTTTTGCACCTCCTATAAAAATATCGTCAAGCCCGTCTTTATTTACATCGGCAACAGCTGCTTTAGGGCCTTCTTTCGAAAGCATGATAGGAATATTTCTTTCCGCATAATAATCTATGAATAGACTGTCTTCTTTATGCCTGTCGAATTTGTCTTTTGCGGCTTCAAATAGCGATCGTTTTGCAGGCCCGGGAATTTCAATCATTTTATCAACTGAATAGTCAGCTTGCCTGATGACATTATTCCTGTTGATTTCTGCAACTACCCTTGTCAGGGTTGTATCAGGCCACCTGATAAAAACATTTTTTATGGTCTTCTTTCCTAAACCAACCACAATTTTGTAATCAACACTCGATTGAAATCCACGGCTTGGAATTACTTCTCTTGCCAAAAACACATCATCATTGGTTTGAATTTCAATTTTTGCGCCTATGGCGAACTTATTTGATGATTTACCTTGTAATTGAAAGGAAATAAAATTCGTCGTGTCTTTTTCCCTGCAATTGTTTTTATAAACAAAGGAGGGCATGTTCACATTACTGACTATTAAGTCAAGATCGCCATCGTTATCCAGGTCACCATAAGCCGCCCCATTGGAAAATGATGGCTGGTCAAATCCCCAGTTTACGCCTTCATCAGAAAATCGGAGATCGCCTGTATTACGAAAGGCCTTATTTAATATTGGTACTGAAGGCATGCTGTCAATGATCTTTTGCACCTCCTCCTTTTCACCTGTCAACACCATCTTCTGTATAATATCATTCGCAAAAAAATCAATGAAATCCTGGTCGATGACATCTTTGTAAATGCCATTGCAAACATAGATATCGTTCAGCCCGTCATTGTCCGCATCAAAAATCAAAGCACCCCAGCTCCAATCGCTGCCGGCAACACCGCTGAAATAGGCCGTTTCCTTAAATTTTCCATTTTGATCATTTACCTGCAGGGCATTTTGCTGAAACTGGTGATAAAAGCCCTGCAACTCCTTCTTGTGATAAATATCATACCCATCAAAGGCCGAAGTGGTTTTTAGTCGATAGTCATTGTCAGGAAGCATATCGGTTGTAAAAATATCGGGATAACTGTCATTGTTGATATCCGCAATATCGGCGCCCATCGACGCGAGGCTTGTATGCTCTATCAATTGTGGTAATTCTTCACTGAACGTTCCGTTTCGCTGGTTGATGTATAAGTAGTCTCTTTCGAAAAAATCGTTCGAGATATACAGGTCGGGATAATGATCGCCATTTACATCACCAACCGTTACACCTAACCCAAAACCAATAAGGCTTCCATAAATGTTTGCTTCTTCGCTCACATCATTAAAAACCCCATTGTCATTCCGCAATAATTTATCGCCGCCACCTTTTACAAAATCTTCAACAGGCCAATCTTTTGCTCTCAGGTCTCTTTTGTTTGAATAGTTAAGCGTATTAACCGGAAT
>DASTIZ010000157.1:0-11510 GCA_035717045.1 Chitinophagaceae bacterium | reverse complement strand
CCATTTGCTGATTGCCAATTGCCTATTGCTGTTTTGAGTTCGCCCATTTCCTCCTCAACCTTTTCCCAAACCTGCTCTTTATTCTCCCATTCAAAACCTACCTGTTTTGCCTTTTCCTGCAGGCGCATAGCCTTGACCGTTGAAGGTAAAGACACCGGTACACCGCTTAAAATAGATCGGTTTCCTTCCTTAAGCTTTATTTTTTCCCAGTTCCTTTTCACATCTTCGTCGTCCTGCACCTTTACATCTCCATAAATATGCGGGTGTCTTGTTATCAATTTCTCACAAATGCCATTGATGACTTCCTCCAGTGTAAACTTGTCCTGTTCCCTGCCGATCTTTGAATAAAATACGATATGCAATAAAAGGTCACCCAACTCTTCCCGGATGCCGTTCCAATCTTCATCGGTGATTGCATCAGCCAGTTCATAGGTTTCCTCAATGGTCATATGCCGCAATGTTTGTATTGTTTGCTTTTTATCCCATGGGCATTTGTCCCTGAGATCATCCATGATATTCACCAGTCTCAAAAAGCTATTTCCCAAATTTGTATTCATATATTATAATTGAAAAATTGAAAAAAGTACAAACACGGCAAATAATACCAGCAGGCTAACGATCCCCATCGCGTTCAGTAGGATAAATTTAATAATTGTTTTACCCCTTCTTTGCCCGTAAAATTTCCGCATGGCCTTATACAGGTAAAACCCTCCCGACAAAAAAAGCAAAACTGCAATTATATTAAAGACCTGTGCATGTGACCAATTGTAAAGTTCCTGGAAGCCAAAAACAAATAGCAACAGTATAAAAGAAAAAATATAATGATGGATCGAAAATATTCCATGATCAAAAAAGAAGAACTGTTTTCTTCTTATATAAAGAAGTTTTAGGAACAAAGCGAATATCGGCAACGAAACAAAGAGAAGGTAGGGCAGTTTATGTAAAAAACCATCATAAAATTTTTTGATGCCACTTGTGGGATCCTGTCCATAGCGCTGGCTCAGCTCGATCTCTCTTCTTTTTAGAGTTCTTGTTAACCAGCCGTCTTTCTTATCCTTCGGTAATGCCGTTTGTGCAGAATCATAATGTGCAACCGAATTGAATTTTGAAGCCGCACCTGTTATATTGATAAACATAAAATCAGCTCTACCTGCAAGCTTTATCAAATCGCCGGCTGTTACGGCCCGGGATGTGTCTCTTAGCAAAGAAAGCTGGGCCTGTATGGCCCTGGCTGTATCCGTTTTAGCCTCTTCTTCAAACTCAGCGATCATACTTACTCTTTGTTCCTTTGTTAAAGGTGCTTCCGTGCTTAATTTCAAACTGCCAGGGCTAATGAATGTGAAAAAGATCAGGAAGAAGACAGCCGAGGTAAACACGTACATTTTCACCGGGTGGAGGTAACTGGCGCGTCTCCCATTTACATATTCCTTTGACAAAAACCCAGGTTTGAATAAGAGCAGTTTTAATGTATCAAAGAACTTGCTGTCAAAATGGGTGATGTCATAAAAAAAATGTCTCGCCATATGCCAAAAACTCTCGTGCCTCACTGTATTTTCCTGCCCGCAAACATGGCAATACCGGCCATTCACCGTAGCTCCGCAATTCAAACAATCAGTCTCTTTTCGCAGCGGAATATGGCTCACCTATAATTTTTCTTAAAAATAAACAAGAAACACCTAATTGCATTTCTTTATTGACAGTTTAAGTTAATTTTGAACTGAAATTCATTCCAATGAAGAAACTACCATACTTGGCCTTACTACTATTTTTTTTCCAGGGAAACACCCAATACTATTACAAGGACATTGTAGCAGCCACAGAAATAACAAGACTCATGAGGACTTATATTGCCAATAATGTAAAAAAGGTAACGGCTACGGGAATTACACCCCAGGGCACGGCGGTTACAGCCTTTGGCGAAACGCACGAAGTGTTTGCCGATGAAAAAACGTTAAGGATCACGACGCGAATCAACCAGGCTGTTTCTTTATTGCGTCATTCCTTCAATGAAGCCGGGCTGTTAATAAACACTGTAGATTCATCGGCGGGCGTCAGGAGCGTGAGTACCTACACCTACGATGCCAATGGAAAAATCACTTCGATCAGTAATTCGGCAACGGATGCGGACAGCAGTGGCGATTTTTCGCAGGCTGAAGTACACAATTATGTGTATAAAGATGGCAAGCTTAATAAAATGTGGCGGATCATCAATGGCAGGGACAGTCTTGAAGTGAGATTTGAAGTGGATGAAGCCGGCAACGTGATCGAAGAAAGGAATTTCAAAACCCGCGTATTATCTGACCCGATCTATTATTATTACGATGAAAAGAATCGCCTCACCGATATCGTACGTTTCAACTATAAAGCAAATCGGTTATTACCCGATTTTCTTTTTGAATACGATGAAAATGACAGGGTGATACAAAAGATCACGACGACTTCCGGCGGAAACCTCGGCTATCTTACCTGGCGCTACTTATTCAACGAGAAAGGATTAAAAACAAAAGAAGCTTTATTTAATAAAGACAAAGTGCTCCAGGGCAGAATCGACTACACGTATAATTAATTTGCGTATCATTTTATAGCCTGATCTCACTCAATGAAAATTGAGAAAAGATTTTCTTTCTTTATAAAAAAATCATATGGCTGCTAAACCTGGAACAATGAGGCGGATGACTACTTCGCCTGCCACGGATCGTAAGAAGTCATGGAAAGAAAAGCTGGCTGATAACAAGGACCTTCCTAAGGTTGAGCCGGTACCTCTACGGATGCAAAAGAACCTTGGTAAAGGAACCATGGTCATTCCTGCACCAACGGAAGTCGACGCCGTAATGAAAAAAGTTCCGGCCGGAAAGATCATTACAATTAATCGTATCAGGGAAAGACTGGCCAGGAAACATCATACAGATATTGCTTGCCCGATCACGACGGGAATATTTTCCTGGATCGCAGCTAATGCCGCGGACGAAGATTTAAACTCCGGATCAAAGAATATTACCCCTTTCTGGCGAACTTTGAAGGAAGGAGGTGTTATTAATGAGAAATATCCGGGGGGCATAGAACGGCAGGCTGTAATGCTCGAAGCGGAAGGACATCAAATCGTAAAAAAAGGAAAGAACTGGATGGTTGAAAACTGGGAAAAATCACTGGTGCGATAATGGCAGAAGGAAACCTGATATTGAAAAATTGGTTACAACAAAAGGATGTCTTTATTGAAAATCTTATCATCAGCCGTAAGCGTCCTACCAAGGATTCTGTGCATGATCTGCGTGTGGCCGTAAAAAAGATGAGAAGTTATTTGCGGTTGAATGATGAATTTGTCAAACAGGACTGGCGCAGCTCATTTTTTGAAATAAGAGACTTGTTCAAATGTTTTGGAAAATTAAGAGATTTTGACATGTCACTTGAGTTGTGCAGGAAACAGGAGCGTCAATGGAAAATAACTTTGCCTGCTTTCAAGGAATATTTATCTGCCAACAGGTCGCTCACGAGGCGATGGACAAAACAAGCAGCCATTAAATTCAACGAGCAACAACCAGTATTCTCCAAAGGAGTCCTTTCGGACAATTTTCAATTTAGTTTTTTCAATGGCTTAACTGTTGCGGAAACATCCACGATGGTCATTGCGGTAGCTGCGAAAAAGATAAGAAGGACCAAACGATTGAAAAAGCATTTTTACAAAAATGCGCATGAAATAAGAAAGGAGCTCAAAGATGTATTATACTGGTTAAAGATCTGTCCCAAAGAAGAGCTGGAAAATTTTGCCGACATTAAACACCTAGATACGACGCTTAAATACCTTGGCAACTGGCAAGACCACTATATTTTCAAAAGGAAGATCAGGCAGTATTCTGCGGATCTGGCAAGTAAAAAGGAAAACGATCTTTTTGATGACTTGGAAAAGAAAATAAGTGATCAACAAAAAGAGTTATTGGAAAAAGCGGAAAAGAAGTTGATTCAGATAGAAAGTAAAAAAGCAACGGGAGTAGTAGTCTCAAAAACGGCATCGGCGATGTCCGGGCAACCAACCTGATTCAAGAAGTTGTAGATTGGTAAAAATTCAGCAAAGACGCTAAAAACAGGGATTGCAAAATAAAAATGGAAGTACACCAACACTCACACAAACAAAAAAAGAAATGGACGCATTATTTCTGGGAGTTCCTTATGTTGTTCCTTGCCGTGTTTTGTGGCTTTTTAGCTGAGTACCAGCTCGAACATAAAATTGAGAAAGATCGTGAAAAGGTTTACATGCAAAACCTGTTTGAAGATTTAAAAACTGATGCCACTGTTTATGATAGCTATGAAAAGAATAGCGTCATGATCTGTGATTTAATTGATACTTTGGTAACGCTTATAAAAAATTCTGGAGGAAAACAGCAGGTTAGTAAACTCGCTTATACAGCCAGAATGATAACTGCAAAATACAGACAGATTAATCCTACAGAAAGAACTTATGAGCAAATGAAAAGTTCAGGGCACCTCAGGCTGATAAGAAAGGATAGGGTAGCAAACAGTGTTCTGCATTATTACAATTCACTGAAAGAGCTTAGCAACATTAACGAAATTAGCGTGTTGTGGATTTCGGATTATGTAAGGGCGATGGGAAAAGTTTTTGATGGGGCGGTCCTTTTTAAAATACTTAAGGAAGAAAAAGAACAGCCCGCAGACGCCTCCGTTTTATTAACAGAAGATCGCATGATCATAAATGAATTGATAACAAGTGTGCAGTATTTTTATGGAGCACTCAAAGTTGCAAAACTTCGTGTACAAGAAAGCAGCGTCGCTGCACGAAACCTGGCGGAACTGATAAAAAAGGAGTACCATCTTCAGTAAATCTTATGGAATCACATCACATGTAAAACCGGCACATGGAGTGTTGCCGGATTTGATAGAAGTCAGAAATTTGTCAACAATGACATTGGAGCAAATACCGATTTCCTTCGAACATAGTAGTAAGATAATTCAAGGCCGATTTACAAAGGTTAGTGGTGCCGGAGATACTGGAGTGTGACATTTAATGGACGACAACAGTTCTTATATCGGTAGGCTAAGGATGGTTCTGAACAAGTGGATTTTTGATCCGACACCAAATACAAAAGACTTAATAGAGCTGACTGCCTTGTATAAGTTGAAAGCATTAATAACGGGCAACTATAAAAAAATAAAAAACCGCCTAATTGGCTTACACCTTGTTATTACGAATTTTCGTGCCCCAGACGGGAGTTGAACCCGTACAGGCCTTGCGGCCCACAGGATTTTAAGTCCTGCGTGTCTACCAGTTCCACCACCGGGGCGGTCTTGGGTTTAAAAGATTTAAAGGTTTAAGGGTTTAAAGGTGCATGGTACAGCCCACCTCTTAAACCTCTTGAACCTTTTGAACTTGTTAAACCCCTAACAAAAAATCCACCAGCAATAGCTGATGGACCTTGAGCGGAAGACCGGGCTCGAACCGGCCACCCTAACCTTGGCAAGGTTATGCTCTACCAAATGAGCTACTTCCGCAGTTTATTGCAACCTTCTTTCCTAGGTTACTTTCCTCAATAATTAATAATTATTAATTAATAATTATTGTCTAAAAGAGCTTTCCCATATAAAGGCAAAACAGGGCTGCAAAAATAAGCAACAAGCCCTTTTGAAAAAAATTTTGAATATCCTATTTGTATTTGGGAGTGTATAACGTGCTTTCCTGCACAGGCACTTCGGGTTTTTCAAAACGCTTGGTGTAAAGCATGTAGCAGCCGCCTAAAACAAAAGCCACAATACATGCCACCTGCAGGTAAAACAAAAAAGCCGAAGAAGATACCCAACTATACCTGAAATCCCTCTCCTGTGCTTTCTGGAGTTCTTCCTGGTATTCCTGCTGATACTTCATAGTTAGTGATTTGTGCTGCAAAAATAGGCGTTCAGCAGTTAAATTGAATTTATTTTATCAACTCAGAGAAATATTTTTTTCCTTTTATAAAATGCTGCCAGACAAGGTTTCCCTTATACAATCCAGACAGTTCGCCCGCTTTCTTTACGGGGAATACACTTTGATTTTTCCGGAAAAAGACCCACCTTAAAAAAGATAGGTGACCACGCAGGATGGCCAGAAAATAACCTCCATCACCAATAAATAATCCTTTCCATGCCGATACCATATCAAGAAAGATACGGAACGGGATCTTCCACCATTTTTCGGACCATGGAAGATTTTTGTATAACATGATCTGGTTGTTCCTGAAATTAAGATAGGTCTTTAGTGAATTACCACGCGGCAATGTGCCACCACCCACATGATAAACAACAGACGATGGACAAGCAAAAAGTTTAAAACCTGCCAACTGCATTCGCCAGCAAAGGTCGATCTCCTCCTGGTGAGCAAAAAAGTAGCTATCAAACCCATTTACTTCATGAAAAACTTTACTCTTTACAACCATCGCCGCACCCGTAACCCAAAAAACCTGTTCAGTTGAATCATATTGTCCCCTGTCTTGTTCACATATATCAAAGATGCGACCTCTTGCAAAGGGATAGCCAAAACTATCAAGCCAGCCACCGGCACCGCCGGCATACTCAAACAGGTTCCGGTTGTTATAGGACAGCAGTTTTGGCTGACAAGCCGCGTTAAGATCATTTTGTTCCAATAACTGAACTATTGGTTTTAACCAGCCTGGTTCCACTTCAATATCTGTATTAATAAGTGCATAGTAATCGGCTTCCACCTGCTGTAATGTAAGATTATACCCTTTGGCGAAACCATGATTTTCCAGCAACCTGATCAACCTTACTGTTGGGAAACTGTTTTCTATAAACGAAATAGAATCATCTTGTGAGCCATTGTCAGATACGATCACTTCATAATGATCATAATCAGTCGCCAATACAGAAGGCAAAAATTTTTCTAAATAGTTCCGGCCGTTCCAATTAAGAATAACGATAGCAACTTTAGGTGAACTGCTCAATGGTATTAAAAAATTTGTTCAAAAATAAGGGAAGCGGGTCAGTTGGCAGTTGGCAGTCGGCAGTCGGCAGTCGGCAGTCGGTAGTCAATAGTCGTTAGGGTTAAAGTATAACATAGTAAGAGGAACAAAATTTTAGGTTTTTTCAGTTTTAGTTCTATTGCAGTTAAATTCGTGAAATGATTCAACAGGTTTTTAACTGGCGAATACTCCTTGCCTTGATTGCCATTGGAATTGTAACAAGCACAATTTTTTACTCGCGATATGTGGCAAGAAAGATTGCACGGGAAGAAAGAAACCGTGTCACGTCTTTTGGTGCTTCCCTGAAAATGAAAGCAACGTCGAACGATCCGGAAATCATAGCATTTACCAATCAAATTGCTGTAGACAATGATGACATCCCGATTATTGAAACGGACGAACATAACAATCCTACTGGGTTGTATATTAACCTGGATTCAAACCTGGTGATAAAAGACACAAACTATTTGAGAAAAATGGTTGAAAAATTCGCAAGCTCAAATCCACCGGTCCAGGTCGAAATCACGAAGCAGCCTTTATCTTTCAATAAATACTTTTATGGTCCATCAAGATTGCAGACCGAAGTGCGGTACTACCCGATAGTCCAGCTTGTGATCGTAGGGTTATTTATTATCATAACTCTTCTTGCTTTGCGAAGCAGCTATCGCTCAGTACAAAACCAGGTATGGGCCGGAATGGCGAAAGAAACAGCGCATCAGTTAGGGACACCGGTTTCTTCTTTACGAGGATGGGTGGAAATGCTTAAACAAACAACCAATAATGATAAAATTGTTTCCGAACTGGAAAAAGATGTCGGAAGACTGGAACTGGTCAGCGACAGGTTTGGAAAAATTGGAAGTAAGCCGCAATTGGAGAAACGAGAGATCATTGGCCAGGTAACTACGATGGTTGATTACATGAAAAAAAGGGCACCGGGTAAAGTAAATTTTATTGTTAACCATGGAAATGAAAAGGAGATTTATGCAAGCATCTCCCCGCCTTTATTTGATTGGGTGATTGAAAACTTATTAAAAAACTCGCTTGATGCAATGGAAGGAACGGGAAGTATAAAGATTAATATTGAGAACCTGGACGACAAAGTGCAGATCGACCTTACTGATACCGGCAAAGGCATTCCACTTACGATGCAGCGCAAAGTGTTCAAGCCTGGCTATACTACTAAAAAAAGAGGCTGGGGACTTGGATTGAGCTTGTCGAAACGAATTATCGAACAATTTCATAAAGGCCAAATTTTTGTAAAAAGTTCAGAGCCGGGAAAAGCAACAACATTTCGAATTGTACTGAAGAAGTAATCACTTAAATTTGCGGTCCTCAATCGTTTGAGGTTTGACGTTCAAAGTTTGATGTTTTTAATAACTTCAAACCTGAAACCTGAAACCAACCGGCCCGGGTGGCGAAATTGGTAGACGCACTACTTTGAGGTGGTAGCGCTGGAAACGGCGTGCTGGTTCGAATCCAGTCTCGGGCACAAAAACCCTCAGCGATAGCTGGGGTTTTTTATTTGAAAGCGTTGCGAGTTTGCTCGCAAAAGCGAACAAATAAAAAACCAAAAGCCGCGATAGCGGCGAGGGTTTTGGGTAAGCCGAGTATGGGGACCACTGCAAGTAATCCCAGTCCCGGTCAAAAAGATAATAACATGCATTGGAAAAGATAGATGGTCTTTGCACAAAAACTAAAAAGCTATTTCTATTAAGGAATACCTGCTTTGTTATGGCAATTGTGTGATCAGTGATACAGATCCCTTATTTGAACTATCCAGCGCTGCTTCCTGGCCGTCAATCAGGATTTTTCCTCCAACAGCACTACCATCAACACTATTAGCGACCAAATTAATAATTCGTTTATCGCCTGGCGCATTAAATGCATATGCCCATTCAGAAGAAACATTACTTATATATATTATTTCGCCGTTAGCATCTGTACAACTGATATTCATAATACCTTGACCGGAAATAAAATATTGAACAGTATGCTCCACGTCATGTTTACTACATGAGCAGAAGATAAGTGCAGAAAAAATACCCGTCATAAAAAATAGCTTTCGCATAGTAAAGATTTTTTTCATTTTCTAAGGTTGATTAAATGACGCTCCAATTTTTTGAGCCGGCTGAAGAACACGTAATGATAGCAGGATGATCTTTGGGAGTAGTATCAGTACGGATTATTCAGAAGCGGTTTTTCCCGGATATTTTCGATTTTCTTCTACACTAATCTACTATACTATTATTGTAAAAACAAGCTAATCGGAATGAAATTTTACTATGTCGCGTTTTTACTAATGATATCCTTCTTGCTAAGTGCTTGTTATGCAATTTCAATGGATACGATTTAGCAAGCTTAAGCAATGAGAATGCTTCAACGCTAGTTGGTCGAAATATACTTACTGGTAAACCCTGCGTACTTAGGTAGGTTCAGTTATTTATTTCACGACACAATTTTGACACACATCGTCTATATAATATTGACCCCGAGGCTCGGTCAGATTCCCGTTTCGGGCACAAAAAACCTCAGCTATAGCCGGGGTTTTTTATTTGGCAGCATGGCGAGCTCTCTCGGGTACCGGCAGCAAATACATTCATCGCACTCTAAGCATGTTCTTCTATTAATTCAGCAACTGATTGTGGTAATTGCTGACAGATGTCTCTTAGCTCACCTTCATCAACATAATTTCTGAGTACATTAAAAAGGTTCTTACGATCTCTTTCATTTGCCGATCATTTCCAAAGTCTCTTCCCGCATAGCCAGCCGTGTTCGCTCTTATATCATCTAAAAATTCTTCTCCTGTTTTAGCATCGCTTCTTTCTCTTGATATTTTCCACCCATCTACATAAACTGCTTTAAGAGCCATTGGAAGCTGTGATACCAGATGCATGGACTGCTCGACGGTTATTCTGTCCCTCATCGCTCTAAAAATCGCATGTGTCACTCTTGAAGCGTGTGGAGTATCCTCCGGACGACCCAATGCGTCGGCCAGGGTATTGATGAACTTATTGCCTTCATCGGCAAATTGCTGAAAATTATATGACATAGTAAATCGGTTTAATAAAATCTCACAAAGGACATGCCACCAGGTTGACCCAATGTAATTATGTTCATGCCTATTGTTTCGACAATAAATCTGAATTGATGATAAAAGTAACTTCAGCCAAACAGAAATTTATTGCTATAAGGAAGCAAAGGATTGATCATTTATACAATGAGGGCTGTAAACGGTTATATTTTTTTGTTGATTGGCTGTAAATCCGATGTTGTTGTGTGGCACCTCCTGCCGTATAGCGGATCAGTTATAGATTCTGAATTTTTTTATCATTTGTTTTGGGAAAAAACTTTCTAAACAGCTCACCCATCTTTGTTGATGGCCTTTTACCGGCATTGCCTATCAGGAATCCATAGTGCTGCAGTTCAGGGACATGATCGAAAATAATTTTTGCCACACTAAAAATGGGAATAAACAGAATCATGCCGGCTATGCCCCAAATAAGTCCCCCACTGACCATGACGACTATTGTGGCCAGTGCGCTCAGGTTTACTTCGCCACCCAGGAAGTGAGGTGTCAGATAATAATTGTCCAGCAACTGGAACAGGCAAAAACTTACCAGGACCCAGATGGCAGGTTGGTAGCCAGGCTCGGTCACCAGAGCTACCACGAATGGAAATATAGCGGCAACTACAGGCCCGACAACTGGCACAATATTAAACAGTGCAGCCACACCCGCAAGCAAGAGTGCATTGTTGATGCCGATAACAATTAATGCAATAGCATACAAAATAAACAAACCGACGATTGAAAAAGCCCGGCCTACCAGGTAACGCTGCGAAACAAGGCTGATGCTTTCAAGTGTCTTTGCTTTTTCTTCATTTGTAGCTCCCGGCACATACCGCATGAAAAATTTTCGGTATCGTTCTTTATGATAAAGGAAAAGGAACATCAGGATGATAGTGAACACGAGTCCTGCGAAAGTTCGAATGGAAATGCCAAACACTTTTTTCAGATAAGGCTGCAACAGTTCATCTGAGCTCGCGTTATCGGTAATGAATGCCGATTGCTTTTCCACCGGGATACCAAAGCGTTTGGCAATGAAATCCTGAACACTGGCAAAAAGCTCTGACGTTCGTTGCTCAATCAATGAGATGTCCCTTACGAAACTGGCGACTTGAGCGGCGAGAATTCCAATAGCCAGGAGAAAAAAAACCAGCACGATAAAAGTACATGCAGCTGAAGAGAAAGCCCGGTGCCATCCCCGGTTATCCAGCTTTTTGCACAGAGGCGCCATCAACATCGCCAGCAAAATGGCCAAAGTAAAAGGGATCAGCAGCGGCTTTCCATAGTACAAAACAAGGGTCACCAACACAAAAAACAAAAGGCTCCTGTTGATTTTTGACAACTGCTCCATCACGACAATTAATGCATTATAAATATTATTCGGGGTCTATCAGTAACAAGGGCGTTGGTCCTCTCCAAAAATCTTGCATCTGTTGAACTATTGCTTATTGATCTGAAACCCATCAACACCCACCAGGTAACCG
>DASTIZ010000156.1:0-3903 GCA_035717045.1 Chitinophagaceae bacterium | reverse complement strand
GCCACATCATGCACAACCTGGTCATACGCTCTTTGCATGAACGAAGAATAAATATTGCAGAAAACTTTCATGCCCTGCGTTGCCATTCCGGCACTCAGCGTTACCGCATGTTGTTCGGCGATACCTACATCAAAAGCACGGGTGGGCATTTTTTCCATCATGTATTTCAATGAAGATCCTGACGGCATGGCGGGAGTAATACCAAATATCTTATCGTTTTTTTCTGCCAGCTCGATAATTGTGTAACCAAACACATCCTGGTATTTGGGCGGCTGGGGCAGGTCAAATTTCTTTTTCTGGATCTCACCTGTTATTTTATCAAACAAACCCGGCGCGTGCCATTTTGTTTGGTCTTTTTCCGCAAGATCATACCCTTTCCCTTTTACAGTAACAATGTGCAGCAATTTAGGACCAGGTATGTTTCTCAGATCTTTTAACGTATCCACGAGCTTGGTAATGTTATGTCCGTCGATCGGGCCGAAATACCGGAGATTCAGTGATTCAAAAAGATTACTGCTCTTGCTCACGAGTCCCTTCATACTGGCTTCAAGCTTTGACGCCATATCTCTCGAGAATTTTTTTCCGACGGGAAGTTTGCCAAGCAGGTTCCAGACTTCATCACGAAGTTTATTATAAGTAGGGGACGTAGTAATATCAGTCAGGTATTCTTTTAATGCACCCACGTTTGGATCGATACTCATGCAATTATCATTGAGCACGATCAACAGGTCAGCATCGGCTACGCCGGCATGATTTAATCCTTCAAAAGCGAGTCCTGCCGTCATGGCACCATCCCCGATTACAGCCACAGCTTTTTTCTCATTCTCACCTTTGTATTTTGCAGCCATGGCCATTCCCAATGCCGCAGATATAGAGGTGGACGAATGACCCACGCCAAAACTATCATATTCACTTTCGCTTCTTTTAGGAAATCCACTAAGACCTTTATATTTTCTGTTAGTAGGAAAATTATCGCGACGACCAGTAAGTATTTTATGCCCATAAGCCTGGTGGCCAACATCCCACACAAGCTGATCGTACGGAGTATTATATATATAATGTAGCGCAACCGTCAACTCAACAACCCCAAGACTGGCTCCAAAATGTCCACCATGGACGCTCACCACATCAATTATATACTGACGTAATTCATCGCAAACCTGGTGAAGTTTTTCACGGGATAGCTTTTTTAGATCTTCCGGGGAATTGATCGTTTGCAATAGGGGGCCTGGTGTGATCTGCATGTGTAGTTTTTACGCTGTAAAATTAATGTTTTGGTCAGTTTATTCTGTATTTTAACAAAACTGTCATAAAATTGTTCGACCCCGGAATGTCTTTTCCATTTACGTGTTGTATTTGCCACTAATCAAAAGGGCGGTTCAGGGGCCACCAAACTTATAATTTTGAACTTATATTTATAGCCGCTATGTCAAAGAATAAGAGGTATTGGATTTTCCAAATATTGGGATGGGGTCTGTTTGCACTTATAAATGCATTTTTTGCGTATTCATTTGATAGGCTCAGCACAGAATCACAACGTATTTTCTTTTTCAGCCGTATAGGAATTTTCGTTTTAATGGGGATCATTATTACCCATGTAATGCGGTATGTAGTTATTGGGTTTAATTTTCTTCAGAAAAAACTTGAAAAACAAATTTTATACTTCATACTTACTACGCTGGTTTTTGCATTTTTGATTGCATTTATCAATATTGAGTTAATGCTTACGCTAAGCGAAAAGAACTTCCTGAAAAATGTTGATTTGTTTACCGATAGTGAGCGAAAGGTTCTTAGTAACTCCAATAATTCTTATTTGATGAATAAATTCCTTGTTGTCTTAAGCGCAGCATTTTATTTCTTCATTTATTTTATTATTTGGAATTTTATCTATTTCATGTATCATTTTATCACCAAGAGTCAGAAGCAGCAACTTGATACGTTAAAACTGGAAGCACTGGTGAAAGAACTTGAATTAAAAACCATCAAAGCACATATCAATCCTCATTTTATCTTTAATTCCCTAAACGGCATCCGGGCATTGATCGATGAAGATCCGAACAGGGCAAGAAATGCGATCACAGAATTAAGCAATATTTTACGCAGCAGCATGCAGACTGATAAGCTCGAATCTGTTTCTTTGGAAAAAGAATTGAACATTGTAAAGGATTACCTGGCCCTGGAGAATATGCGTTTTGAAGATCGTCTCCGTGTGGAATACGAGATTGATGAAGACACACTGGACCAACCGGTGCCACCGATGATGCTGCAAACACTGGTTGAAAATGCTATCAAGCATGGCATCAGCAAACAGATCAGCGGGGGAAAGATCAGGATCGTTTCTGATTTCAGAGACAGCTACCATGAACTGGCTGTACAGAATACCGGCAAATTGGTAAACGGAACTGCAAAAGGTGACGGTTTTGGCTTACCCAGCACCTTGAACCGATTGAGTCTTTTGTACGGTGAAAAGGCAAGGTTCAGTATAAAACAGTTAACTTCTGAAATTGTGGAAGCAAGAGTGTTACTTCCGGTACAAATGAGCATATAAAAACTCCTACATGAGAGCAATAATAATCGATGACGAAAGGCTTGCAAGAACAGAGCTTAAAAAGCTACTACAGGATTATCCTGAAGTAGAAGTGATTGATGAAGCTGCCAATGCCGATGAAGGGATCAATAAGATCGACACCCTGCAGCCTGATCTTGTTTTCCTGGATATTCAAATGCCCGGTAAAACAGGGTTTGATATGCTGGCTCAGCTGGAAAGAGCCCCACACGTGATATTCACAACTGCCTATGATGAATATGCATTAAAAGCATTCGAGGTAAATGCGCTTGATTATTTGTTGAAACCAATCGAGCCAAAACGATTGGCCGATGCCATGCAAAAATTGCATGTAGCGGAAACCAAGGAAAATCACATCGTTCCTGAGAATTTTAACCAATCTATTTTGACCGAAGCTGACCAGGTATTTGTAAAAGATGGGGAACGCTGCTGGTTTGTGAAATTGTCCGATATAAGATTGTTTGAAAGTGTCGGTAACTATGCCAAAGTTTTTTTCGGAGCAAACAAACCTCTCATCCTTAAATCACTGAATGCGCTGGAAGAAAGACTGGATCCAAAAACATTTTTCCGGGCCAACCGGAAGCATATCGTGAACCTTCGCATGATTGAAAAAATAGAACCTTACTTTAATGGCGGCTTATTGCTTGAATTAAAAGGTGGAGAAAAGATCGAGGTAAGCAGGAGACAGACTGTGAAGTTTAAGGAGATGATGAGCCTGTAATGATTTTGGATTTTAGATTTTAGAATTTAGATTTAACCAGAAACGTAATAAATGAAATATACTTTCTTGGCAGGGTTGTTAATGGTAACAACCTTTTTTGTTTTTGGGCAGGGAGCAGATAACATCATCAATGCTAAAGAAGTGGAGCGAATTGAAAGAGTTCTTTCTGCCGATGATATGAAGGGTCGCAGAGCCTTTACTCCGGATATCGACCGGGCCGCAGACTTTATTGCCGAAGAATTTAGGAAAGCCGGGTTACAGACAATGAGCGGAAACAATGGATTCAGGCAGGAGTTTGCAATGATCCGTCCCAAATCTGTTTCTGCTTCTGCCACTATTGAGGGTGAAGCCGTTGAACCAAAAAATATCATAGCTATTACATCATCGCCTCAATTGAAGATCAACCAATCTTCGGGTTATGAAAAAGTTTTTATAAAACGGGGTGACACGTTGCAAGCCGCTGCCAGAAGACTTGTTCGCTCGAATAGGAATTTGTTAGTACTGGTTGATAAAAGCTTTGCTGATAATTTCTTGAATCTTTCACGACTGAAAA
This sequence comes from Chitinophagaceae bacterium, assembly GCA_035717045.1. Classification (GTDB taxonomy): domain Bacteria; phylum Bacteroidota; class Bacteroidia; order Chitinophagales; family Chitinophagaceae; genus VBAS01. Next base: position 63 of record DASTIZ010000156.1, on the reverse strand, counting down.
ACTCCATGTTCAAGAGTGATAAATCAGTTGTGTTTGTGTTGACGGATAAAGATCCGGCGAACT
>DASTIZ010000155.1:0-20867 GCA_035717045.1 Chitinophagaceae bacterium | reverse complement strand
GGGTTACCTTCAATTGCATCAGCCGCTGATTTGTTCAGGACTTGTATTGACAGCAGCGATTTTGAAAAAGAAGGTAAGGCCGATGATGAAAAATACTGGAAAAATATTGGCCGCAAATATTACCATATCCAGAAGGACTATATCAATCTCGAGAATGGATATTACGGCGTACAACCAAAGCCAGTGTTAGAAGCGTTTGAAAAGAATGTTCAATTAGCGAACAGGGAGGGTGCAAGGTTTGCAAGAAAAGTTTACCCGGAGTTGTTGGCTTCGATCAAAAAAGAACTGGCTGCTTTTTTGGAGGTGGCTGCAGAAGAAATCATTATTACCCGGAATGCGACGGAAGCATTGAATATAGCGATACAAGGCTATCCATTTAAGGAGGGAGATGAGGTATTGATCAACCAGCTTGATTATTTCAGCATGATCGAAACATTCAGGTTACTGGAGAAAAGAGGTAAGATAAAAGTGAATGCTTTCGATATGCCGTTGTTACCGGCAAATGAAGATGAAATTGTTGAGCAATACAGCAAGATGATCACGGACAAAACCAGCGTGATATTATTAACGCATGTTTCTAATATCAACGGATTAATAATACCGGTCGCCCGGATCGCCGCGATGGCTAAAGCCAAAGGAATTGATACGATTACGGATTCTGCCCATGCATTGGGCCAGGTTAAATTTAGCTTGCCCGCTCTTAATTCAGATTTTGTGGGCATGAATTTGCACAAATGGATTGGCAATCCTATTGGAGCAGGGGTTTTATACATAAAAAAGGAAAGAATAAGAGAGATGAGCGTATTGTTTGGCGATGTCAATGCGGCTGAAGACAATATCGACAAGCTTGCTCATTTTGGAACGACCCCTTTCGCTGTCAATATGACGATACCTGGTAGCCTTGCTTTCCATAAATTGATGAATATTGATAAAGTCGCTGCCCGCCTGCATTACCTGAAATCTATTTGGGTAAACGAGCTGGAAAAAGCCCCACACGTAGAAATAGTGACTCCAAAGGACCATTCCTGTGCGATTGCATCATTTAGAGTAAGAAATAAGAAAGTGGTCGAAGTAGCTGATTACCTGTATAAGCAACACAATATTCTTACGGTAAACAGGACACTGGGTAAAGAAGGTTGTATCCGCGTTACTCCGTCGGTATATACTTTGGCCGATGATATCAATAAGTTTGTTGCTGCTGTAAGATCATTCGTTAACTGATCAGCAAAAAAAAGGGATGCTCTCGCATCCCCGTAAGTTTATCCAATTCCTCTTAGCCATTTTATGAGATCATCTTTTGCCTGGCCGGTTTTCTTCTGGATCCTGCCCCATGTTTCATCTTCTTTACCCTCCTCGTATTGCAGATCATCATCGGTAAGATTTGCATACTTTTGTTTAAGTTTTCCTTTCCACTCGTTCCAGTTTCCTTTTATTTCCATTTTGTCCATAAGAAAAGTTTTTAAGGTTTATGCCAAAGGCATGCCTTCGGCGAATATTATTGATACAACAATAACGGGATAAAAACTGTGCCAATAACAATCCATGGTTTGGCACAATAATTACCTGTTATACAGTAAAACATTAAAATATGAGCAAAACAAATCCTATCAGGGAAAAGGAAGACATAAAACACAATCCTGACAATAAAATTGACCAGGATTTTACTGGTTATCCATCAGGACCGGCAAAGGATGAAACAATTAATCCAAAAACAAAAGAACAAAAGAAGATTGCTGACCTCGAAAACAAGGATGGAGAAAAAAGGGTATATAAGAAAAACGAAATTGACGAACAGGATTCTGATGGTTCCGCGAATGCGTTTGAGGAGAAATGACCACTAAAGAGTTTGGAGGTAATGGAAGAGTCATTCCAGATCAGCTGCCTTCAAAAAACCGATCCTGTTCTTCTCAAGCCATTTTTCGACCTCCTTTTCCTGTCTGATGTCCATTTTCGGAAGCCCCTTTCTATTTGCTTTTGAAAAATGATTAAAAAGATCTCTAAAGTAATACGTGACATGTTCTGAGAAACCAGCTTCTCTTCGTCTACCAGGTCTTATATGCTAGCTGCCGGTACGTTTCTATCGCAGAAGAACCGGGTGACTTCCATGGCGCCTGGCTTTTCCTTATTGGACAACTAAAAAGGTTTTTTTTAGTTGCAAAACCGACAAACCCCCTTGTGATCTAAAATGGGAAACTGATGTAATAATCCCTTGTATTTTACTGGCATAGTATCTGTAATTACTGTCTTTAAACTTATTTACCATGAGAACCTTACTCGTTTTCATTTTGGGTATCATATTATGCAAGTGCAGCCCTAAACTCTCACCCGATGCAACCTGGGGCCGTCAGCAATGGGCCGTTGTTGAATTGAAGGGAGTGCCAGTACAACAAAGTGGTGGCAGGAGAGATGCACATCTTGTTTTCAACGTTGCGGAAAAACGTTTTACGGGTAATGGCGGGTGCAACCAAATAAATGGCATCTACAACCTGGATAGAAAAGAAATACATTTCACCGATGTAGTGGCCACTAAAATGAGCTGCGACGATATAGAGTTTGAAAATGTATTTCTTTATGAACTGGGGAAAGTTGATCGTTATGAATTGACCGATAATGAGCTTAGACTAAAAAGAAGACAGGAAACATTGATCGTGTTGAGGTCAAGGTAACCTGTCTCTAAAAAATCAGGGCGTTAACCTTCCTTCAATTCCTCCGTCATCTTTGGGTGTAATGCCAACAGCGCCCATCGCAAACTTTATTAAAGACACCATTTTATTGTTCTTAGTATCCCAATAATAGACATCGGCCGGGGTCACCTTTATCAATTGGATGGCCGGATCATCTTTACCCTCTTTGAACCACGTCTTTGCCATAGGCGTCCACAATCCTTCGATCTTACTCCGGTCATTCACCAGTTGTGCGTTTCCATAAATACTTAAATATTCGTAGTTACCGGTATTCGAATAGAATAACTGAACACGATTATCCTTTTCGATTTCATAATCTTTATTGCTATTCCGGTCACTCATAAACCATATGTTTCCTTCCTCATCCACTTCCTGGGTTGCCATCGGTCGCCCGGCTAGTGGGAGTTTCGTGAGGCTGGTCACAAACATGCAGATATTTGCATTGTTGGCTATTTCCCGGATCTTTTCTACTGCTTCATTAGCTGTAAGATTTTGTATGTCTCCCATAATTGCTTTTCTGAACTCAATGCAATTACTATTCCTGAATTAAACCAGTATTAAGACAGGTGAAATCCCAGGCCTTGAGGAATAATAACAACATTTAGGATTATTGCCGGGCAAAATCGGGTCTGGTGTTTAAGCTTTCTTTCGTTCGTTCCGGTGCCTATTAAACAATCGGGGAAGGGTATATTATTTGAGAGGCGCTATTTAAGATGATTCATGATTGTAAGAAATCTTCTTCTAAGATAGGCCCGGATAAGATTCCCTAAGCAAGCGTATTAACTCAAGAAAAAAGTGGACGATCCGGGTGAAAAAAGTCAACGATTTCAAAATGACTTGAAAGAGAAGCAGAATAATTGGGAATTAACTCACCCAGGACGGGGAAGCAGAGGAACAATGACTAACCGGATCGTAAGAATACTAATATGATGACTTAAAATTGAACGTATTAAATCATTTCTAATGGGCAAAATTTGATAACTTCATCCACCGAATTTCCGTCATGCAGAAATGTTTCTTGCCTTTATTCTTGTTCATTGCTGCGATTAGCCAGGCGCAAAGCCTGAAGTACGTGAGCTTTACAAACGGCGCCGATCTTTCATCATTTTCTTTTATCACAGATCAAAAGGTAATAATCAAAATATCACCGACCGGCGACATCATTGAGTGGGGCTACGATCATGAACCCGGACGTTTTTATTCTCAACCGGGAAGATTGCAGCCTTACCTGGGAAGAGTTGAGTATTATGAAAAACAATTTGATTCAATACTTAATGGTAAAGTAAAAAACATCGGGACAACTTCCATCTTTTATTACGGTTCCTACGAAAACGAATCCCTGGTCGGCAAAGTGAAATCGATCGGCACCTTATGGATCGATTACTATACCCATTTTGAGAATGAAATGGTACGGGGCAAATTGAAGTCGGCAGGGCAGAAGGCTTTCTCCTATTACACGTCCTTTGAAAATGAAGCTTACCGGGGAAAATTAAAATCGGTTGCCCATCACCAGGTCACGTATTACTCCACGTTTGATGATAAATTAATAAGAGGCAAATTAAAAAGTATTGGGCCGCACAATTATTCGTGGTATACTTCAATGGACCGGCATGGTTACCAGGGTGGACTTAAGTCAGGCAATCAATATTTGCTTTTAGAGGGCGTCACCTTTATAATCTGGTAAGCCCAGTTACCGCTTTCAAACCTTCAAACCAAATTCAGAACCCGCATTCCACCTGTCAAATGCTCTCTTATTGTTTCTTTTTCTTTTTGGGTAACCCATTCGTGGTTTTTTGAAAAGTTCTGATCGCAGTCTGTACTTTACCAATCAGCGTATGTAATTTCTTTTCATGTTGTTCAAGGATCTTTTTTGTGGCCTGTGCCGTATTATCAAAGTATCTGTTGGCTTCATGAAGATGAAAATTGAATTGACCCGCTTCTTCATCCAGCCTTTGAAGTAATTCCCATAGATTTTCTTTCTTCTTCATATCTGGTTTATCAAATAACAAATTTTAAGCCGGGACATCCTCAGATTTCCTGACCTGTCACCAATTCAGTTTCTGTAATTGTTATTTTTTGCTGATCCGGTACAGGTTACCATTGTCAGTAACTGTATATAACATGCCATTGTGATAGGCCACATCCCGGAATCTTTCTCCCATGTTTGTCAACAATCTTTCTTCACCCACTATCTTATTATTTTCTATAACGAGCCTGGCGATATGGGAACTGCTGAGACCGCCAATAAACAAATTATTTTTCCATTCAGGGATCGCATTGCCCCGGTAAAAGACCATTCCGGCCGGCGAAAGAACCGGATCCCAATAATACACGGGTTGTTCCATCCCTTCCTTTTGCGTAATGCCCTGGCCAACTTTTCCACCGCCATATTCGATACCATACGTGATGGTGGGCCAGCCATAGTTCTTCCCGGCTCTTATAATATTTACTTCATCCCCACCTCTCGGGCCAAATTCTGCTTCCCACAATTCACCTGTTACCGGATGCAGGTCCAGGCTTTGTGCATTACGGATACCATAAGCAAATATTTCAGGCATTGCATCTTTTTGATTTAGGAAGGGATTGCCCGGGGCAGGCTTTCCATCTTTCGTTATTTTAAAGATTTTTCCAAGTCCCGAATTAAGCCATTGAGCCTGCTTTCTTCCTTCCATTATCGATCTTTCGCCGGTGCTTACAAAAAGATTTCCATCCTTATCAAATACTAATCTGGAACCGTAATGCATGCTGCTTCTCAATGCCGGTGTTGCCCGGAAAATCACAACCGGGTTGTTGACTTTGGATGCAGCTTCATTCAATTCTCCTTTTGCGACTGACATCAGGTTGCCATTACCATATCTTTCCGAAAAAGACCAATAGATGATCTTGTTCTTCGAAAAGTTAGGATCCAATGCCACGTCAAGCAAACCACCCTGGCCTGATGCATCTACTTCAGGAAGACCAGTGATCTTTTTCACCAATGCGCCATTTGCGTCGTGGATCATCATGGTCCCTCGTTTGTCCGTCATTAAAAAGCGCCCATCGGGAAGGGGGATGATCGCCCAGGGACTTCCTAATTTGCTTGCCAGCTTATCGACCTTATATTCAGTTTTAGTTTTGACTGCCGCTACCCTTGTTTGTCCCCTGAATGCGGGTTTGTAACTCGTATTGGGGCTTTGTGTTTCAACAGGGGCAGAAGTATCGCTTGCCATTTTTGCGGGATAACTGTTTTCTATTGAAGTGTTGTTGTTTCCTGAACAGCCTGCCAGAAAAATAATAACGACCGGGATGCCCGCAAGAATTTTTGCTTTCATGATTTAATTATTTACCGAAGTGCAAAATTAAGATGCTTTGAAATAGGCCGGCAACCAACCATACTATTACATGACCTGCCAGGCACAGATAATAAAAAGGGGTCTGCAGACCCCGGAATTTATTTTACCAGCGCTTGATAAACTTCAATCCGGTAGATGATCTTGCCTTCATGCTTGTTCGCATGTTGCGTTTTCGTTTGCGAGCAACCGGGATCATGAACATTCATTTTGTGAGGATGATTTAGCTGCTTTGAATATCGGTTTTTTGAAGGATCAGTGTTTCTTTACCATTCTCATCACTATGTATACCTCTGATAATGCTCAATTCTGAAGACAGCTGAAGCAAATCCCGGGCGACAAAACAACGTAACTTTTGTAGAAACTGTTCCGAATCAAACCAGGAAGATGAGACATTCAACGCTATCATTAAATGTTTCCACACGGATCTTGTTATACACATGCTTTCTTATGGCATAAAAAATGAGGCTCATCTATGAATTTCTAGTGAATTTCTAAAAACTGAACGTATGAAAAAAACAAAATGGTTACTTGTTCTTGCCATTGCAGCATGCAGTACAACCGTTACTATTTCCTGTAAAAACAAAAAAACCGAATCGACGACACAGGAAGACAAAATGAAAGACAATCCCGTCGAGATAAGCAGTGACGCCACACTTCGGTCATCAGTGAATGACGTTGTAAAAGCATATGATGGCGTACAGGCAGAAGTAAAAGATGGGGTCGTAACTCTTCGTGGAAATATTAAGCAGGATGAATTGCAGACGCTCATCATGAAAGTACAGGAATTAAAACCTAAAAAAGTAGACAATCAATTAGTGATTAAATCTTAAAAATAAAAACATATGAAACTCCAGGATAAGTATGCTGAACTGATCAATACCGCGAAATCAGCTGGCATAAAAAATTTGCAGGTTCGTGAACAGGAGAATGTCCTTTACATAGACGGCCAGGCACCTTCGGCGGAAGCAAAACAAAAGCTCTGGGACGTATATGGAAGGATAGACCCCAATTTCCGGTCTGCAGATGTCGTAATGAATGTGGCGGTATCACCAATAACTCCGGCCCCTGCTATGCAGGAATATGAAGTTGTAAAAGGAGATAATCTCACCAAAATCGGTAAACGCTACGGTGTGAGCTGGAAAGAAATCTATGAAGCAAATAAAAATATAATCTCCGATCCGGATCTCATACAGCCGGGTTGGAAATTAAAGATCCCCCAGAAAGCATAATAAACTACTACATGGAAAAGTTGTTAAAAGATTACAGCGATGTGGAAAAAGGTGCATACCTCGGTGCCATTTCATCAATCGCAACGGCTGATCATTCAGCAACTGAAGAAGAGATTGAATACATAATGGCATTGGCCGATTCGGCTAGTTTGTCCGATGAGCAAAAGGAGGCAGTAAGACGCGCAGCGACAGAACTTACAGGACAGGAATTAAAAAAATGTCTTGATATTCTGAAAAATAGCGATCTTAAATATTCGTTGGTGACTGACCTGATAAGCTTTGCCGAATCCGACAAGAAATATTCTGATGAAGAAAGGGCAAATGTTGAGAAAATTTCCCAATACCTCGGGATCAATCAACAGCAATTCAATTTGCTTGACCAGTTTGTAAAGAAAACTGCGGAGACACAGCCCGAGCCCGAAGAAGTAACAAAGCCCACCTTTCTCTCCAGGCTTGGTCTCGATCAGAAATTTCAAAATTCCGGTATCAATCTGGGAAGCCTCACCAAAGGATTGCTCGGCATTGCGGGCCCGATGATCCTTGCGAATCTTATTCGTGGTCGTCAAAGCAGGGGAATGAGTTCATCATTAAATCCCTTTGGGATGGGTGGTCGAAGCGGTTTGGGCTCAATCATCTCAATGCTTAGTGGTGGCCGTGGTTTTTCCCGAACCGGAAATATGTTTAACCGGGTATTTGGAATATAGACAAACACAAGACAGCTCAATTTATATTTGCCAAAACTAATCTTATGTTTTGGCAAATTTTTTCTGTGCTGGCATCATTCGTAGTTTTTTCCGGCACTGCAAAAGCACAAACGGGTACGCCAGCACAAAGACCAATGCGTGTTGCCGTCGTTGGACTGGTTCACGCACATGTACACTGGATACTCGGTAGAGAAAACAGGGGTGATATAGAGCTGGTGGGCATCGCTGAACCTAACCGCTTATTGGCTGAGACTTATTCAACCCAACACGGCTATAACATGAGTATTGTTTATAGCTCAATGGAGGAGATGATAGAAAAGACAAAGCCGGAAGCCGTATTTGCCTTTAATGCGATTTATGATCACCTTAAAGTTGTAGAGTATTGCGCACCCCGGGGCATTCACATTATGGTAGAAAAGCCATTAGCCGTAAGTAAGGAGCATGTCTCGAAAATGGCAGCACTCGCAAAAAAGCATAATATTTACTTATTGACCAACTATGAAACGACCTGGTATGGAAGTAACAAGAAGGCTTATGAGATCGTAAAAGAAGACAAGCTGATCGGTGATATTCGCAAAATTGTTTTTCATACTGGTCATCGCGGACCTGTGGAAATTGGTTGTAACCCGGAATTTTTAGAATGGCTGACGGATCCTGAATTGAACGGGGCCGGTGCATTAACCGATTTTGGTTGTTATGGAGCGGACCTGGCAACATGGTTACTGGGTGGGGAAACTCCCGAAACGATAACAGCAATCACTCAACAAATAAAACCAGAGCTGTATCCAAAGGTAGACGATGAAGCTACTATAATTGCAACATATAAAAAGGCACAGGTCATCATACAGGCTTCATGGAACTGGCCCTATAGTCGCAAAGACATGTACGTTTACGGGCAGACCGGGTTTGTGTTTTGTAAAGACGGGACTAGCATGGAAGTGAAAGAAGATGAAAAAAAAGAAACCATGAATTTGACAGCTTCTCCGCTTCGCACGGACCGAAATGATCCATTTGTTTATTTTGTAAATGTAATAAGAGGTAATATCAGGATGAATAAATATGACCCGTCCTCCCTCGAGACAAACGAGATCGTTGTAAAAATCCTTGATGCGGCGAAAGAATCTGCAAAGACCGGTAAAACTATAATTTGGGCAGACTATCACAAAAAATGAAGTTAATGTGATCTATAAGATACTTTTTTGTTTTTGTTGGGCAGTGCGCAGCTTTGTTGCCCCGGCCCAGCAGTCGAAACCGATACCGGTGATCTTCGATAGTGATATGGGGCCTGATTATGATGATGTGGGTGCCATAACGTTATTGCATGCTTTTGCTGATAGTGGTTATGTTGACATTCTTGCAACAGTTGCGAGTACCCGATACGAAGGAGTAGCGGCTGTGTTCAATGTCCTGAATACCTATTTCAAAAGACCGGGTATGATGATTGGAGTTCCGAAAGGAAAAGCCCTGGAATTAAAGGATAGCCAGCACTGGACCGATACAATTCTTTTAAAATATCCTCATAGGATCAAAAGAAATGACGAGGTATTGAGTGCGGTAGATGTGTATAGAAAAAGTCTTGCATCGCAAGCCGACAGGGCTGTAACGATAATCACCGTAGGCTTTCTGACCAATCTTGCTGATCTTTTGAGATCTCCACCGGATCAATACTCGCCACTCGATGGTAAAGAATTGGTAAGGAAAAAAGTAAAGGAGCTGGTGTGCATGGCGGGCAGCTTCCCGGCAGGCAGTGAATTCAACGTGAGAATGGACGCTGTCGCATCCCAATACGTTTTCAACCACTGGCCGACATCAATTTTATTTAGCGGTGTGGAAATCGGGATGAAAATAAAATCCGGGCTGCCACTAATAAATAACCCGGCGATTCTGAATTCTCCCGTGCAGGATGTCTACCGGGTCTCAATTCCTTTAAGTCCCCAGGATAGTGCAGGCAGAATGAGTTGGGATCAAACAGCGGTATTGTTGGCGGTAAAAGGGCACGGGCCGTGGTGGGCTATAAAAAAGGGTCATATTGTGGTGGCACCTGATGGCAGTAATACATGGGAAGAGGAACCGGCCAACCACAGTTATGTTGTCGAGAAAATGCCGGTCTCTATTCTTAGTGAATTGATCAATGCACTGATGATGCATCAACCAAAATAATATAACTTTATAACAATAGCCTCTTTCGCATTTTTCATCTTAAATAAATGCCATGAAAAAAATTATCTTCTCATTGCTGTTGTGCGTTTTGACAACCAAGTTAGTTGCCCAGGATAGGGAAAGTGTTGAGAAAGCGTGCATGAATTATATAGAAGGATTTTATGAAGGCGATACAACAAAACTGATCGCCGCCTTAAAGCCCACGTTGTATAAGATCGGATTCTGGAAAAATAAAACATCCGGTGCTTATGATTTTGACGGGCAAATGACCTACCGTCAGGCGCTGGATTATGCCCACGGCGTGCTTGCCAAGAAGAATTTTGCAAAAGCCGATGCACCCAAAGAAGTTCAGGTGCTTGACGTCATGAAAACCACGGCCGCCGCAAAGGTTACTGCCTGGTGGGGTGTCGATTATATTCTCCTTTCAAAGCAGAATGGGAAATGGATGATTGAAGAAGTATTGTGGGAGGGACCTTTGGAATAGTTAATTACATAGCGACATGTTGTTCGTACGATTTTCCCGTTTTCCTTCAACGAAGTTTGCTTATGAAACCGAAAACAATTGAAGAATACATTGACGCGGCGCCACCGGAAACGAAAGAACGGTTGTGGAAACTACATGAGACGATCAGAACGGCTGCGCCCGGGGCATCAGAAGCATTGAAATGGAGTATGCCCGCTTACTCGTATCAAAAAATACTGGTGACATTCGCAATATGTAAGAGCCATATTGGTTTTTATCCAATGCCATCAGCAGTAAAAGCCTTTAAAAGGGATCTTGCGAAATATAAAACGGCACAAGGCTCGATACAATTTCCCCATAATAAGCCACTGCCTTTAGCGCTTATAAAAAAGATCGTTAAGTTTCGTGTTAAAGAAAGCAGAGAAGGGACGATTACATGGCGGCAATAACTATTTGATTTTTTTGAATTCAACATTTCTTGCCCTGGCAATAGATACTTTTAAAGAATTTATCTTTCTGTTTACCCTTTCAAAATAAATTATGCCGGCTGGTGACTCGAAGCCATCTTTATATGTTGGTGAAAGTGGCCATTCAGCTTTTGGCTTTTGTTGAATAAATATCTTCCCGTTTTTTATCACTACATGGCACTTCGCTTCAGCTTCATCAGAATAGTATTCACCTGCATATTCACTCATTGCATTTTCATCAGGCTTTGCTTCTTCAACGGATGTAAAATAAATACTGTCTTTTGCCGCGTTGATGAAGAGAAATCCTACCTGATTCATTACAATCCTGTTGTTTCCCGAAGCAAATATATTATCCGATATCGGTGTCAACTCGCCGACCTGTGTTGCAAATAGTTTTTCATTTTGAAGAGATATTTTCACGCCGCCACCGGTTCTGCTATTTCGGTACCATCCTGTATGCCCCTTTAGTTTGTCAAATGAAAGAGTAACCGCCCGGGGCGGGTCCTGTGGACGATCAGGTACTTTGGCTGGCACAAACAATTCTGCTATAGCGTCTGCTACATTCAAGGTATCATTATCAAATTCAGAAGTATTACTAAGCCATGCGATCGACAGGCCAAGTTCAGGAAATACGTCCAGGTTGGCGCGGTATCCTGCCGTTGCACCATCGTGTGAATAATATTGCCATCCCCGGTATGTTCCGACGAATAGACCTCCAGCATAACGATGCATTACGCCATTATTAAATGCAGTGGTCGTAATTTGTTTGTTCAATAAAGAGGGATTTCCCAATTTACCCGCCAGGTAAAAATTGCACCAGGTAAGAAGGTCTTCGGCCGTGGTGAGCAGACCGCCATTACCATAAACATACTCACTCGGCATATTTGTTTGATGGCCACTTCCGCTTCTTGAATATGCAATGGCCCGGTTGGGAACAATTCTCCTATAATCATCGCGCCACTGGGTATGTTTCATTCCCGCCGGTTCAAAAATATTCTGGCGGGTGAATTCTGCCAGGCTCATTCCGCTTACGCGTTGCACGATGATGGCAAAAAGATTATAATTTGAATTGCTGTATAAGTACTCGTCACCTGGTTTGTGATTGAGCGTTTTCTGGTTAGAGATGATATACAGCGCATCGTCATTATTATAAGCTTTTGTACCCCTTGGCCAGCCTGCGATAGCGGCAATAGCGCCCCAGTCTTTTAATCCACTTTTATGTTGCATCATGTGACGAAGCGTGATGGGGTATCCATAATCTCTCAGTTCAGGAACATATTTCCGGACATCATCATCAAGCGATAATTTCCCTTGTTGCTCTAATAATAATATAGCGGCGGCGGTAAATTGTTTGGAAACTGATCCGGCTTCCGTGATTGATCCGGTAGTCAGTGGGCTATTGTGTTCAAGATCGGCCATACCCCATGCTTTCGAGAAAATCGTTTTTCCATTCCTTCCGATTGCAAGCTCTGCTCCGGGCCTGTCCGGTTTATATCTCGAGAATATATTTTCGATTCTGGCCACGGTATCCTCCCAGCTTTGGGAAGTGGCGGAGAGACAAACCAGGAAGGTCAGCATCAGGAGCAAATGTTTTTTCATAAGCTATCATTTCGGCCGTTAAGTGACGCAACTCAGCGTCTCCGGCGAATTTATAATGAAATTTTTTCAGCTGGACTGAAAAAATTTCAAGCCGGTTTGCCAGATTTTCAGCGCTGGCCCGGTGGCATTTTGTTTGAAATTAGCTGGCTAAAAAACCAGGAGGTTATATGAAAACAAGTATTATCAAAAGAAATAACGGCGACACTACAATGCCTGCCAGAACTGTGAGCAATTGGGTAGATCAATTGTTCCAGGACAATCTAAACCGTTTCTTTAATGATGATTTTTGGGGTTTCAGCGGGGTCGAACACCCGGTGCATGTTCCCGTAAACCTACGTGAAACCGATAAGAGCTATGAAATGTCGCTCATTGCCCCGGGATTAAAAAAGGAAGACTTTAAGCTAAACGTCACCAATGAGTTGCTTACAATTTCTTATGAACAGAAAGCAGAGCAAAACAGCGAAAACAAAGAAGAACGGTGGTTAAGGAAAGAGTATAGGATGCAGTCCTTCAGCAGAAGCTTTAGCCTTGACGATTCGGTGGATACAGATCATATTGCTGCATCTTATGATAACGGCATTTTGCATCTTACCTTACCGAAAAAAGAGAATGCACGCCGCATCTCAAAAACAATAGACGTAAAATAACGATCAGCCGGCGGTCAGCCGGCTGGTTTGTTTTTACCAGGTCCCCGTTTTTATTTGTCAACCTGAATAATGTTTGTAGCTTTATATCAATCAAATAACACCGGGCGCCATCCCGGTATAATAATTGTGCAAAAACCGTAGACTGCCCTGATAAATTCCATCCAATATTCTTAAAGATCCGCCCCCTGATTATTTTAGATCTAACCGCAGAAACTTATGAGAGGATCTTTACTATTTGTCATTGCATTACTTGCCGGTTTCACCTCGCTTGCTCAAAAATTTTCAGCAAAAGAATTTTTATTTGCTTCGTCACTTTCTGAAAAAAAATTCGGGATCTATGTTAACAAAAAGTTTTCGCCTTCCGGAAACAAACTGAAGAATGACACCCTCATCAATACTTACAGCCAGAAGAAAAGTAAAAGAAAATCCAATAAAGATTCAGTCGTAAGAAAGATTGAAACATATCAGGCAAAAAAGAATTTTTCTTTTGCGTTTTTTACTACGTCTAAAAATGAGTTTGAAGAAAATAAGCAGGCACTATATGATGAAGGTTTCTTTTGTCCCCCGGCTCACGACAGTGTTAAATCAATCTTATTTCAAAAGAAAAGTATGTCGGTTGTCGTGAGTAAGCATGAAGAAGGGGATTCGATTTATTCCTTTTTATTTCAACAGGCGGCACTTCCGCCCGCGGAAAAAATAGAATATGCCGACGATCTGTTGCAGTTCTATTCACATGAACACCTTGTGGCGGTGTTCGGTGAGAAAAATGTGATAAGAGATGTTTACTATTTCTCGGAAAAAGAATTTATGAAATGTTCTGTATTGTTTCCAAGAACAAATCGCCAGGCGGTTTTCTTGTGGGACGATGAGTTGAACATGTGTAAACTTGCGACGATCATCATCGGAGGAAACACAAGCACGGGGAGTTCTGCCAACTATGATGGACTGATTGATGAAAATGTCTGGCACTCAAAAAATGGGGTATACTCCGGGATGAGCTTGAACAGCCTGATCAGGCTAAATGGGAACTCGTTTAAATTCTATGGAAAGAACTCCACTTCTCCATATATGGTAATGCCTGAGCAGACAGGTAATTTAGATTTCAGTAAGAATGCCGTGATTCTGGGATGTCTCAATCCCGGCTCCGCTGAACTGGAAAAAACGACCGTTGATGCAGACAAGATCCTGCATGAGAATCTTGGCCTTTACGTCTTTATGATGGTTTTTTATCCGCCATCTGGCGCAAACACGCGACAGATCGATTTGTCAAGAAATGATCGGTAAAACATTGTTGACAGGGCGCGGAATTTTTTCCCCTTAGTTATAAGAATCACGTTTCGTGAGGATAATGCGTCGGCACAATACAGGCATCATTCTTGATTTTCCATTATGAGAGAAAAACAATTTATTTAACCTTTATTAAAAACGTTATCTATGAAAAAAATAATTTGCGCAGCATTAATCATGACCGCTGCTTATGCAATAAGTGCGCAGGAGCCCGTTACATACAAAGCAACCACAGAGGTTGATTACAGTGCACAGGTACCCGTTTCCATTAAGACAAATTTCGAGACTACTTATCCCACAGCAACCACTGTCACCTGGATGCCAATGGGTGAAGATTGGTGGTATGCATCATACAAGACCGATAATAACAGGGTAGTGCGGGTATATTACAATACGCAACCGTGGTACCTGATGAGGAACGGAGGTTTCAAAGCATCTTTCCCGGTCCTGAATACATTCGTTCCGGATATTGTGGTTACAAACGCAATTAACACCTATGGAAATAATCTATACAGTATCACAAGAAGACTCCCTAATGGCAGCGAGGAAATGTATCATGTAACTATTATTAAGAATGGTGTGTCAGAAATAGCAGTAATGAATGGGCAGGGCGTAGTGGCTAGTGCTGCAACACAACACTAAAATGACTCACACAACACGAATCGTTGTGTCGTTTGGTTAAAAGTAAAGACCCGGTTTCGGGTCTTTGCTTTTTTAATAAAGCGTAAAATGGCTTGGTTTTGGGTAAACAATAATGTTTGATTATTAAAATCTGGTTATGGTTCCCGGATCGCAACTTATTCATCTTTTTGTTCTCGCCATTCCGGTTGCCTGCATTTCCTGGACAATAACTCACGAAGAACTATTCAGGGAGCCCAGGGAGCGTTTTATGATCAAAAGCCGGAGGAACAAACATGCGATCCTGAGGAAATTTTTTTACATGTTTACCTGCGAGTATTGTTTCAGCCATTATGTGACGATTGCTTTTTTAATCATAACAAAATACTATTTACTGTTCCCAGATTGGCGGGGTTACATAATAGCAGGTTTTTCTATAGTATGGGTTGCGAACATCTATATGAGCTTGTTTTATTTATTGCGCCAAAGCATAAAAAAAGAAAAGGTCACCATAGAGGAAATCCAGAAGGAGAACGATGAAACAAATAAGTAAATTAGCCACTTAATTGCCTGTAATGAGAATTTCAGTCGGTCAGAAAGCACGCAGGAGCATGACGTTGACTGCGGATCACGTAAAAACTTTTGCTGAACTAAGCGGTGATTACAATCCATTGCATTTTGATGAATCATTTGCAGCAAATACTAAATTCAAAAGGCTTGTTGTGCAGGGTGGTCTGACCACGGGGCTGCTGCATGCACTTGTTGCTATGGATATGCCGGGCCCGGGTACAGTTTTCTTGAGCCAGAACTGGAAATTCACAGCACCGGTTTTTATCGGCGATACGATTACAGCAGAAGCAGAAGTGGTGAGCGTGCATGCAACTAAACCGGTAACACACTTAAAAATCAAAGTAACCAGACATGACGAAGAAATAGTTTTAGAGGGTGATGCGTGGTGTTACACATTCTCACCTGCATAAGCCTTACAACACTCCATTAGAAAAAGTCATAACGGGGGTATTTAATATAGCCTTTTGAGTAAACGGTTTTGTCACCTTGAGCCGGACCCTTATCAGGATCGTGAGTGTTGTCAACTGCTTCAGTTTTACGAACAGGTTTATTAATTGAAATCTTTTTTGTTTCTTCTTTCTTTGAACGAAAACTGGTTTCGGAAGGAATTTGGAGTGGTAATTTGATTAAACTATGTAAAGTTGATTTAATCACGGAAAAGCCGGTTTAATGTCTGGCAAAGATAATTTGGCGGGAAGGCGTTTTCCACCCGTAGTAATTAAAATATTTATAAACATTTTTGATCACATCTCAGTTCAGGGAAAAGTTTCCACATCCAAATAAATCATTTTCCAGGGTCGGAAATTGCTCAGGCATGGTTTTGACTAGTGTACCTTGTACATCTTAAAAAACATTTTTATGAAACCAGCCAGGAAAAGAAATGATGACACAGATCTGCCGGAGTCAAAACGCGACGAGGAGCTTTTAAAACCCGATGAGGCCACTCTTGATCTGCCCGATGTGAAGGACATCCCCGGGCAAGAGCATGTAAGACCATTTCTTCCCGCTGAAATGGCTGACACAACCATTTCTTCGGCGGACGAAGAAGGAAGCGGGTTGCTGGATGCAGAACCCGATGATGACATTGTCACCGACCGGTCAGCTGACGTCACCAAAACAGAACGGGAATTGTTGCGACGGAGCAGTGAATCAATGGCCTCAAAAGAAGATGAGCAATTGAGAGAAGCAGAACTCGACAAGGTGGATGATGAAGGCACTCCACTGAACGAAAAAACAAATTTTAGTGGTAGCGATCTTGACGTGCCGGGCAGTGAGCAGGACGACGCAAACGAAAAAGCGGGGTCAGAAGATGAAGAGAATAATCCTTACAGCTTGAGCGATGAAGAAGAAGGTTGATGGAACGGTTTCTATTCCTATTGTTTCAGTAATAATTCGGCAACGTTATATCCACTGTGCAAGGCACTTTCTACAGTTCCCTGCGATTCGCTATTACTTACGGCCTCGCCCGCGAAATAAATTTTATCATCAACCGGGGAACTAAGAATTTCTTTTGCTTCCCGGGAATATAAAGTATTGTAGGAATAGCCTCCTTTCACAAAAGGATGCGCCAACCAATTAACGATCTTGTAATTTCTTAATTCGTCGCGAAGGACTGCGGGTGCTATCTTAAAAATTGAAGAAAGACATAACATTGCAGTCTGTAACAACGATGAATTGGTTTCAAAAATGTTTTCTGTAGCTCTTGTACCTCCCATCCAGGCGGTCAGTAAATTGCTTTTAGCCGGGAGTTGTGTCCACCAGGTCGGAATTATTTCATCTGTTAATATAAATCCAATGTCCGTGTCGCGGCTTTCCCAGAACCTGGTTTTAAACTCCAGAAGAAATTTAATTATACCACCGAAGCCCAATGACTGAATGGCTAAACCATGCCTTGTTAAAGGCGGGTCAAATTGAATGCTGCCTGATTGTAAAACGCCGGTGGAAACTGTAATTATCAATTTCCAGGATTCATATTTTTTCCGGTCCGTTGTATACACTACAACATTCTTCTCATAATTGATCTTATTTACAACCGTATTGAAGTAAAAGTCAGCATTAGTTCCAGCGCACTGATCATACAGGAATTTGATTACTTGTCCATAACCTCCCGTTATCCGGAATTGTGTTTTATCGATATTCTTCCATTCATCTTTTAATGATAAAGCAGATGCTTTTGTTATGTCGGCGAGATTAAAACCTTCGGCAAAGCGTTGTACGGCGCGACGCAGTTCCAGGTATTCGCCCTCATAAAATTTTTCATCGAGGAATTGCTGGACGGTGATATCACGCTTCAGTTTCTTAAGCTCCCCCATAAACCCGTCCCAGTGTGTATCATGTTCATCTTTTTGCCATTCACCATTTTGGACACCGATCATTTTACCGTGAACAGGCTCGTAACGTAGTTTCGCTTCTTTGATTAGTTTGAAAGTCAGAGGGAGTTTACCATGAACAAATTCAGCGCCTGCTTCTACAGGATGACCAAAGCCGTCATCTATCGTTGCGATCCTGCCACCCGTTACATGTGAAGCTTCGAGCATGCAAACTTGAAGTCCGGCCTGAACTAATTTTCTCATAGCTGCCAGACCCGATGCGCCCGCACCTATGATAATAACATCATATTTCATTTTGGACCAGACTTCAATTTTTGAACTGTTTACCGCTTCCCGGTTAGTTTGCTGACCAGAAATATTATCAACGCAATGATGCCTACCACGATAAGAACTCCAACCCATACGCCTGCCTTAAAAATATCTCCGATCAATTCACAACCAGATAAGGAAGCCATTGCAAAGAACAATACCGGATAAATTAAATTTTTCATACCATTCAGTTAAATTAGAAATGTTATGCTTATGTGTTTTCAAAATGCGTACCACCATCAACTGACTCCAAAATCCCTGGTTGTAATAGGAAGAGGCTGAACGGGAACTGTAAAGCAGGATTTTTTTCTACATAGTTTGCTGAATTGCAGACCCCATAAACTATTAAAATAGTTTTAAATAAAAAAAACGGTAAAATTTTTCGGCTGAATTTTTGGATAAAAACCGGTAGAATTCTTAGTTATGAATTGGATAGATCTGATCCTTGTTTTGATAGTTATTCTTGCGATCGTTGCCGGATGGTACAGGGGTTTTATTGCCGGCACGCTTGGATTGGCTACCTGGGCCGGCAGCTTTTTCATTGCTTACCTGACATACCCTTATGTCGCAGGTCTTCTTGAAAATCTTTTTGATGCCGGGCCCTGGCTTTTGCCAATAGCTTTTTTGCTTATGGCTATCGTGACGGGTACACTGTTAAGCGTGATCGCCGGGTATGTGCTTCGGAGTATTCCAATTCAATCGCATCATAGTCCCGTAAATCGCGCGATGGGAATTGTACCGGGCGCCATTACCGGCTATTTATATGCCGTCATCCTATCGGCAATCATTCTTGCGTTACCGATTCGGGACAAGATTACCGAAGAAGTAAGAGATAGCAGGCTGGGTGTTCAGTTAGCAATGCAATCAGAATGGGCAAATCGAAAACTAGCTCCTGTATTTGATGAAGCTATCAGGCAAACAATAAACAGCCTGACGGTAAAACCCAATTCCGACGAGAGGATCAATCTTACTTTTAAAGTCAATCGGGCTACACCTAAACCGGATTATGAAGCACAGATGCTGGCACTGGTGAACAAAGAAAGAGTAAAGCACGGGCTAAAGCCATTGCAGCCTGACCCGGTACTTGTGCCGGTCGCAAGAGCACATTCACAGGATATGTTTGCCAAAGGGTATTTTGCTCACGATAATCTTGAGGGTCAGGATCCATTCGACCGGATGCGGGCCGCTAATGTTCCTTTCAGGGCTGCAGGTGAAAATTTAGCACTGGCCCAAACCGTTGAGATTGCACATGTCAATCTCATGAACTCCCCGGGGCATCGCGCAAATATTCTTAACCCCTCGTTTGGCCGGGTTGGCATCGGGATTCTCGACGGTGGATTTTATGGGCTTATGATAAGCCAGGAATTCAGAGATTGACCCTGCGTGATTTAAGTTTATCTGCTGGCATCATCCACCCTGAATGAAACCTTGCATATAACTCCGTACGACGTAAGCTTTCCGTTTTTTACATGAACTTTGAAATCCTTCACGTAAACAGAATCGATATTGTGAATCGTTTTGGACACTTCGTTCACGCATTGCACCACTGCATCATCAAAGCTTTTTTCAGATGACGCTATTACTTCAATAACTTTTACAATTGGCATAACAGGTTATTTACAATGAATATTATTTTTTAGTTCTATTAACACTGGACTTCGCATTTTTCTTTTCCTTTTTATTATGCGTTACGTCAGTACCCTTGGTCAACTGTTCTTCTCCTTCACGACTATCCAGGTCATCTTTATTCTCAGGACGATGCTTGTTAGGATTCGCCTTCATGTTATGATTAGGCGTTTGTTGCTGCATTTTTTTCATAATTCACTTTTTAGTTTTAGAATATATAACCGGGCGACAAAATACATGCCCCTGATTGAGTTTTAACTACTATTCATGGCTTCGTTTTTGAGGGCAATTCTTTTTAAATACCGACCTATGAGTCGTGAGCAGATCGATACATTGTTCAAACAGTATGAATCGGCTTTTAATAAACTTGATTTAGAAACCATCTCAGGTTTTTATTCGGACACATTTATGTCTGCAGGTCCTAAAGGTACCATAACGCAGAGTAAAAAAGAGTTTGAGGAAAAAGCCAAAGAGGCCGTTGAGTTTTACAAAAGCATTGGTCAAAACTCAGCGAGAATAATCTCCAAACGAACGATGCCTATCAGTAATGAGTACAGTATGGTGGTTGTACGGTGGGGAGTGACATTTGCAAAAACAGGGTCAAAGGTGATCGAGTTCGACGTCAGTTACTTTGTACAGGAGATCGGCGAGCCCCGGATCATTATGTTTATTTCTCATGAAGATGAGGAAGCGGCGATGCAGAAATTGGGAATCCGGCCGAAAGAAAAAGAGAATATCTAGTTTCAAATATTTGGACGGGTAAAATTTGCATAGCGAATGTGGAAAAATGTCAACTTTCTATTTTTAAGGAATGATGTTCCGCCGCCGTCCCGAGAGTTGTC
>DASTIZ010000154.1:0-4892 GCA_035717045.1 Chitinophagaceae bacterium | reverse complement strand
ATGCCGCTGCTACTCCCTGAAAAACTCATTTTGATGATGAGATTTTCATTTCCAGTTCCATAGAGCCTGCAATCTTCCACACGAATGATCCTTTTTTGTTTTCCTTTGGAAAGGTCGAACTCCTGGCCCTGTAATTGAGCATTTATAATATTGCTCAACGAATCATAATGCAAGACGGCATCAAGAAAAATATTAAAGCCGGGTTTAGAAACTGAGTTGTCAATGTTTGGAGCGAGAGTCATCAGGTCAACGGATCGTTCAAGACTGATAACTGGTTTAGCCGTCATCCCTAAAAAAATATTCAGGGAATCATTCCGTGCAAACAAATTGATTAGCCTGATCCTTTGAGGATTGATCTTAAGCCAGCCGAGGCCATACAGGTTATAGGAAGTGTTGAGCCTGTTCCAAAGAAGTTGAACTTGCGGTTTCAGATCAACCACACCAAAAGAATCTTCTATGGATTTTTTAGCAAGGTCGAGTTCGGTCTTCAGGCCTTTCATTACCTGGTTCGTAATATCAGCCCCAAAAAAACAAACTGTACACTTATCAATTGGGGCCGGTTCCTGCCTGCTGATGTTCAAATTTATTTTGTAATCAGGCAAAACCCTTACGGTATTGATAAAACCTACATTCACTCTTCTTTCACCTTCGTCAAAACCACATCGACAGGGTGGGGTCCAGGGAGAAATTACTGTATTGCCAAGACAAACTCTTGTTGATCCGATAATCTTATAATAGCCGGTAAAGGCCAGATTCATTGAGCTGCCTGCTGCCACAAATTGAAGCGGCCCCCGTCTGAATTGGTATTTGTAACGATTTGCACAATCAATAGTCACCCATTCGTCCGGCCAGTTGGGAGATGTGTAAAAGGTAGCCACATTTTTTTCCGCCAGCTCGTACAGCGGTTTCATATTGACCTGGATCGGTATGTTCACTTCCGATTCGGGCAATGAATCCATTTTAAAATTTGTTTTGGAAAGAAATGGCTTATCGGGAATAATCCTATTTGAGCATGACACAAACAGCAGAGCGACTAATAAGAGTTTAAAGAAATCAGGCTTCCAGATAATGAACATGGTATAAAAATACTTTTAATCGGAAATCAACGAAAGCAGTGACCATTTTTTTTAACAAACCAGTAATTATACGATTGCACGGAGATTATTTCCGATGTATTTTGCTTGTCCATTCTACTATGTAGCGTATCCTAATATCCCCTGATAAAATCATAAAAGTTCAGTCTCCTCAATGAAAATACAGATTTCATTAAACCTGCTTTTTCATGAGACATTTGTACCCTAAACTATTAAGACTTGGTATTCTTGCCTTGCTTACCGGAAATGTATTGCAACTAATCGCACAAGACTTGCCTGGTGCAGCCGCTAACCTTCAAACCGCGCCTGCCGGAACAATTGTGATAGCGATGGATAATACCAACCAGGCGACCAGCACAATTAACCCGTCAAGCGGAACCTATCTTTTCAATTTGAAAGCATACGGGCTTGTAACCCTGTTACGAAATGCCGGCATTTATGTAAAATGGGTGATCAATACGGGCAAAGCGAAAGATGGTATTGATTTTACAGCCACCGCCGAAAGACTCTATCCAAGTTACGAGGCTCCACAATCGCTGGATTTTCGCGCCGGTCCTTTTGTTGTATTTCCATCCGATTCCTTAGGCATTGATTACCTGGTGCAGTGGTTCAATTATTCATTACCCGACAGCTGTAAAGTGAAAGTTTACAGAACGACTGCCGATGTGAGTGTAGATGTTCGATATACGCTAAGTAATCCGCCACGGATTGCCCTGGTTCATGATTCATGCGATATCCATCGAAATTTCCTGGAGATGGCTTCAACTCCGACAGTAAATTACGATTGCTTATCAAACGCATCAGGGCTTATTTATGGATGTTATACAATTGTCACCGAACCGCATGTTAGTACCACTGCACTTGACGCCTATACGAGAGACTCCATTTATAATTTTGTTGTTTCGGCCGGCGGAAATTTTTTATCAGAATGTGAGGGAATAGAAACTTTTGAAGGATTATCCCGCTATCAATCCAGCGTAGGATCCGTGATAGAACCAGTCGGTGGCGGTGGCGCTAACAGTCTCAACAACTTTAATAACAATGTCTATTACGATAATCCTGATATGGCATTTGGACAATATGAGGGTATTTTCAGACCAAGAACCAGGGGCGCATTTCAAATGTGGAGATATGGTAGCCCAAACACAAATAATTTCTATTCTGTCACCAGTTGTCGCCGATTCGCCTCGGACGACCTTTATTACGTAGCTACGGCCTCAAAACTAACAGGTGATCTGGGAAGCATGGTTTTTTATCTTGGTAACCATGAATATTATACCTATGACTGTCATACCTGCACCGCCGGCAATGCGATAAATGAGGCAGAAATTAATGGAATAAGACTTTACCTGAATGCAGTTCAAATTCCCACAAAGATCATTCCCTGTGTGGTGCTGGATGTCACGCTTCGCGATTTCACCGCACGAAGGCAAGCCAATGAAACCGTATTATTACAATGGAATACTGTTTCTGAGATCAATAACGACTTTTTTATTATTGAACATTCGACTGATGGCAAGAACTTTTCCGGAATTGGCAAGCAATTCTCAAATGGAAATACGGGATATAGCTACAGCTTTAATCATACAGACCCGGGCACGGGAGTCAATTATTACAGGCTAAGATCAGTTGACAAGAGCG
Organism: Chitinophagaceae bacterium; assembly: GCA_035717045.1. Lineage (GTDB taxonomy): Bacteria > Bacteroidota > Bacteroidia > Chitinophagales > Chitinophagaceae > VBAS01. The sequence continues at coordinate 2,157 of DASTIZ010000154.1, read as the reverse complement.
GCAGAGCAGAATACTCATCTATAAGGAAAGTTACGTTTGGAAAAAATAAGCCGGTCCTGACGATGTTTCCTAATCCTGCAAAAAACAAAACAACCCTGATGCTTGATGTAAAGGATGGCCAGAAATTGTACGTAAAATTAATTGATGGCTCAGGACGAACTGTAAAGCAACAAAGTCTATCTGTAAGGAGTCAACTGGCTGAACTGAACATTGATGATGTACATAGCGGGATGTATGTTCTTATCGCAGTTAGCGAAGAGGGAGACCAGTTCAAAAGCAAGCTCGTAATTAGATAACAATTTTCATTACGAACAATTCAACCACCAAAACTAATGATTGTGATAGCAGAGCTCATCTTTATAAAACTCCGGGAAATACCGGCTGTAAAAGTTATTTCCATAGTTAAGGCAAAGAAAAACTAGTTATTGTTTTAAAAGGCCCGGTGGCAGGGCGGTGGGCCAGCCGCCCAGCTGCGGATTTTTTTTTACATCTCTTTTGGTTGGGTCATGCTGAACCAATTACCACATCCATCCGTGACGATGCATTCAATCCCATAGAATTGTTCTTTGGGTTCCGATTTGAATTGAACACCTTTTGATTTTAATTCTTCATACGTAGCGCGGCAATCATTTGTTTCCAGCACACCCGCACCCATCACACCTTTATCCAATAATAATTTCAGGGCTTTTTGCGCATCGTCATCAAGTCCATTCATTTTATTATTGGCAGGGAATAAAACGATTTCATGATCAGGCGCATTCGGTGCCGTCACCGTCAACCAGCGAAAGCCATTCTCCATGGTAGCGTCCGTATGTACATGGAACCCTAATTTCTTTACATAAAAATCATAGGCCTTATCCTGGTCACTTACAAATAAAGAAGTATGAGAAAGTCTTGTTACCATAAAACTGTTTTACCGGTTAATTTAATGAAGGTTCTTTTTTTAACTGGCAATTCATCATCCACTGTATGCCGAATTTATCAGTGAACATGCCGAATCTTGCGCCCCAGAACGTGTCTTCTAAAGGCATTTTTACAGCACCACCTGCTGATAGCTTGTTAAATAATGATTCCAACTTTCGGGTGTCTTCTACCTCAAGAGAGAGGCTGACATTATTTCCCTGGCTCACTGATGCCGGATCAAAAGTATCAGACATATAAAGAACATTGTCGCCGATTTTCAGACGGGCATGCATCACCTTGTCTTTTAAATTTTCCGGCACTTCCATTTGCTCATCGCCCATATGGGATAGTTGCAGAATTTCTCCGCCCAAAGCTTCCTTATAGAAGTTTAAAGCCTCTTCGCAATTACCTGCGAATGTGACATAAGTTATCAATCGCATAGTTTTAAATTTAGAAAGTAAAGATAAGACGGGAGGGAGGAGAAGGACTTATTGAATCTTGCTATTAATAATTATGAATTATTAATTACTAATTATTGACTATTGTCCAGGTTATGAGATTCAATAAAACAATGAGGAATGAATTTCTTAGGATGTTCTTTGGCTTGCTGCTTCTTTAGCCAGACCATATTGCGATAGTAAGTAGGGGCAAAGCCAATTTCCTTCTTAAACAATATGCTGAAAGAGGCGATGCTTTCAAACCCAACTTCATTACAGACTTCAGTGACTGGTTTATTTTCAGCAAGCAAATCCTTTGCTTTGTCAATGCGTTTTCTTGTGATATACTGATGGGGTGTCTGCCTGTAAACTTTTCGGAACAACCGGTGAAAGTGAAATTTAGAAATGAAAGCTTTTTTCGAAACAAGATCCAGGTCGATGGGCTCATGATAGTTTTCGTCTATATACAGTTTGGCGTTTACTATCCGGATGTATGTATCGTTGGTTAGCTGCATTTGCGATATAAAGTTAAGCTAAGAGTACAAAAGAGAAAAGGAGAGAAAGAGAAACTTCAAAGCAACTCCTTTCCTCTTTTTCTCTTTTAATCTCTTAGCTAAATATTCCTCGGATTCTTCCAACCTTTGTTCAGCCTATCAACCGTTCCATCAATTCTTTCTTTTCTGGTTTCCTCTCGTTTAGCTGTTACAATCCACTCGATATATTCCTTCTTATTAGTAAATGAAAGCGTCTTAAAAAATTCAGATGCTTTCTTATTTCTTTTGAAACTGACAACAAGATCTTCCGGCAATTTCACTTC
>DASTIZ010000153.1:0-6782 GCA_035717045.1 Chitinophagaceae bacterium | reverse complement strand
TGTGAGTACGTATCGCTTATCGTATACAACCGATTATTTACTGGGGCAATTACTGCTGGCCGGACCGTTCGCCGGCATTCTTCTCCTGCCTGGAGCATTTATGTACAAGTCCCAAAGTAAATCAGTGAAAGCGCTCAGGTTTACCCTGGTTGGTATTTATGCGATCTTTCTTTTGAGTTCCTTCCGGGGAAAAGTGGAAGTGAACTGGTCGATGCCCGCATTGATACCCCTGGTCGTGTTAAGTCATCAATTCATTATCGATAAAATCTCCTGGATAAAGCCATTAAAAATAATTTCCTTTGTTTCCCTGCTACTGATCATTGCCGGTCGCCTGTACCTCGTGGTTGATCTGGGGCCAGACAATAGTTTTAAAGGCAGATTTCACAATAACGACATTTGGGCAAAAGCAATTAAAGATAAAACCGGTGAGACACCGGTCGTATTTTATAGTTCTTATCAGCGGGCATCCTTGTTTTGGTTTTATGCCGGTGTTCAATCACATTCTCACAATGCTTATTGGGACAGGAGAAGTAATTATAATTTCTGGCCTACGGAAGGCAACCTGCTGGGCAAAAAAGTTTTTATTGCAGATATCTACAATATCAGCAGCTACCCCGATTCGATTAAAACAAGAAAAGGTTTGGTGGGAATACGTCCTGATACCAACTATGCCGCTTTGGGAGGAATAAAAATAATTCCGGAACAAGAAACAATCCGAGTAACTAATGCCTTTCCTTTTGTAAAGACAAGGTTATCCTACCAGGTACCGGAAGAATACAGATCATTTTTACTAAGACACCCGGGAATCAATAATGAGCTTCTGGCCGGCGTTTTTAATGGAAAAAAATTATTACAGGAATTCAGATTTGATATCACTGCTCAAGAAATGATCTCCGGATCTGCACCCGGCGAGATCAGTTTTCCTCTGGACAAATCTTTACATGCCGGAGAAATAAGGTTTGGCATCCGGTGTAAAGATTATTTTCCAACTCACAACAGTGAAACAATTCAAATTACCAGGAACTAATCAATGCTCAGATCATTGTTACTTAGTTTGAATTTATTTCTTTATGGAATAAAATTTATTCTGTGTTTCAGCGTATCTGTGGCAAACTAATGCCATCCCGAAAGCTATCGGGATACGGGAACACTAAAACTTAGACGATACATTAAATGGCGAATGTATCTGTGTAAAAGATCAATCCCCAAAGCAGTACAATACCGAAACCAAGCAACACCATACCATTGATCCGGCTAAGGATCTGGATATTATGCGGAGTGAGTTTTTTCCTGATCTTTTGAGCCATCATTACTTTCAATACGTCTGTTGCCAATACAAATACAAGACATGTAGCAAAGGCAATGATCCGGTATTCGATCGAAAGCGTAATAAGTGTAGTGGATGTGGTAAGCCAGAAGATAAAAACAGCCGGGTTCAGCGTATTCATAAAGTAACCCGAAAGAAATGTTTTGATATAATCCCGTTTGGTCAATTGGAGCACCTGCACACCGCTATCATCCACTTTTACTTTTTTAAAAAAAATAAAATAGATACCCACTACGATAAGGAACATGCTCCCACCTACACCAATGTAATTCTGGTGTTTTACCATATAGCTGAAGACGGTGGTAAAGACATTACTGACAAACACGAGTGTTATATCCGAAGCTGAAACCCCCAGCACGAAGGCCAGACCTCCACGATGGCCATTATTAAGACTTTGTTTGATGATGGAAAAGATAACGGGGCCAACTGAAATGCTTAGCAGCAAACCAAGTGTCAATCCTTTTAATAGTGCCTCGAACATGGTGTACAATATAAGGTGTACGATGTCAGATGTACGATGTCAGATGTACACCTTTTTATTGACGGGAAGTTACTATTGATGCAACAATTATTTTTAATAAGATTTCACCTTCTGCATATAATTCTTTGATTTCATTGGCGAAATTTTGATTAAATACTTCCAGCATTTCAAGGACGAACAGTGTTTCATCCACCTCTTCTTCGACAATCTTCCTTTTGTTAATGGAGTCTGTTTTGGATTTTGCCCGCTGTGAAGCACGGTAATTGGCCGCGGCCGACGAGCTGGATCTTATAATCTGCCCTTTATAAATTCTATTAACTAAATTATCAGGAAGTTGAAGTGTGAGTTTGGCGACATTAACAGCAAAATGCTTCGGCCGGAGTTTCATTTCCTCTGAGTCCATAAGAACTCATTTCAAAGTGTTATAGTCGCACATCGTACACCGTCCACCGTACATTGTCATTGTGCGCTATATTTTCCCATTCTCCAAAAACCGGTTCCATTCTTCCAGCATTCTTCCTTTCATGACTCTCGGAAATTTATGCTGGCTGCCCAGTTTTCCTTTCAGCTCCATAAACTTCATGAATTTTTCTTCGGGCAGCTTCTCAAGAAACACTTCTTTTAGCGCACTCTCCCTTTCTGTAGCGTAGTCATCATTCAATTTGCGGAGATAGTGATCGATCTTGCTTTTCAAGACCCCTTTATCGCAGCCATCATTACTGGCGATATACCATTTATGGGCAAAAAAACCCTGGTAAGGGAATCCAACAACGGTATATTCGGGAATGCTGATATTTAATTCTTCGCTCACAAGCTCTATCGCTTTATTCATATTTTCAACACTCAGATGCTCACCGGTAAGGCTGAGGAAATGTTTTGTCCGGCCTGTTATCACCACTTCGCTGTGTTCAATGTCAACAAATTTTATCGTATCTCCGATAAGGTAGCGCCAGGCACCCGCGTTTGTGCTCATTAATAATGCATATTCCCTGCCTTCTTCCACTTCATGTATCATTTTGACCTCGGGATTGGCAACTACATTTCCATCATGATCAAAATTCTTATCGTCAAATGGCACAAACTCAAAAAAGATATTGTTGTCAAGAATAAGCTTCATGCCTTTGGCATGCTCTCTCGTTTTATAACCGATAAAGCCTTCACTGGATAAATAGTTTTCGATGTACACGATCGGCTTACCCAATAATTTTTCAAACCCCTTTTTGTAAGGCTCGAATGCCACGCCGCCATGAACAAAAAATCCCAGGTTGGGCCATATCTCGTGAATGTTTTTTAGTTTGTAATGCTCGATCACCATTTCCATGCACATTTGGCACCAGGCAGGCACACCGACGATATAACCGATATTCCATTCACGGGCATGTTCAACGATCTCATTCAACTTTTCTTTCCAATCCTTCATGGCAGCAATCCTGCCTCCGGGCTTATAAAACGTCTGGAACCAGAATGGTCGCTTCTTGGCGAGAATGCCGCTAAGGTCACCTGCATACCAACCCGCTTGACCTTTTTGCAGGTCTGTTGCACCCCCGATCATCAGGAACCCTTTTGTCATGGCGTTGTAGGGAAGATGCTCATAGCTAAAAAGCGTGATGAGTTGTTTTACATAATTGACGGTATTGCTGCGCAACATATCCTTGGTAACCGGGATATATTTACTTGCCGCTTCCGATGTGCCTGAACTGAGTGCATAATATTTGATTTTGCCGGGCCACGCTACATCGGGCACACCTTCCAGCGTTTTCTTCCACCATTCAGCGTAGATCTTATTATAGTCATGAACAGGTACCAGTTCCTGGAAACTTTTCGCTGGATTCTTACCTAAGAGGATATCATCAAAACGGTACTGCTGACCAAACTCAGTGAATCTTGCTTTACGAAGAAGTTTTTTTAACACCCGCAACTGCTGATGCCACGGGTCATTCTGCGGTATTCTTAAGGCTGCCGCAATTGCCCTGGGAAGCTTTATATCGATTATGTTGGCCATTCAGCTTATTAAAGTTACAATTGTTCTGATGAAAGGAGCGAATATACTATGATGTGTGGAATAGTATTTTTCCCTTTAAATAGCATGCCAAGCATCGCTAACATCTTTCGGACGTAAATACCCAAATACAGCAATGAGCGAAACAAAATCGGCTTGCTGCCATAATGTTTTTTCACAAACAAGTTCATGGCTCCATAAAAGTCCTTTACGTATTTATAATTGTATGATGTGCTTCCTCCCTTCAAATGCATAACACTGATGGTGCCGAGATAATAATTTTTATACCTCGCCTGAAGGATGCGAAAGCTGAGGTCAATATCCTCTCCATACATAAAAAATCTTTCATCAAAACCATTAAGCTTTTCAAATACATGCTTTCTTATCATCATAAATGCACCGGATAGAACATTAACGGGATTAATTGCCGTTTCCGGCAAATGACCTTCGTAATATTTTGAAAAAGTCTTTGATCGGGGAAACACGGCTGATAAGCCAAATAATTTATAAAACGAAGCGGAAGGGGTCGGAAGTCCTCTTTTTGATTCCTTTAAAAAATTTTTTCGAATATCGACCATTCTCACTCCAACTGCTCCCGCATCAGGATGTGATTCAAAAAAAGAAACACAATCAACTAAAGAAGTTTCGGGTAGAATAGTGTCAGGATTCAGGAACAAAATATATTTTCCCGTGGCGACCTTACCACCCTGATTACATGCTTTTGCAAATCCCCTATTTTCGTGATTGAAAATAAATTTGACGCCGGGGAATTTTGAAGGCAATTGTTCCCTGGTTCCATCCGTCGAATTATTATCAACAATGATTATCTCCGTTTCAATTCCTTCAATAGCTTTTTTTATTGATACCAAACAGTTTTCGAGTAAACGTTTCGAGTTGTAATTGACGATTACTATTGATAATTGCATAATGCTGTTCACATCTAATCCCGATAAATATCGGGACTAAAATCCGCAATCTGAAATCGTAGGTTATCTTTGGCCATGCTTAAACAAACCCTGATTGAAGCCATACAGGCCGGAGGAGTTGAATTAAATAAATTCTTTAACAAACAGTTTAAAATTTCTCATAAAGATGGAGTAAATAACCTGGTAACCGAAGCTGATCATGCAGCAGAAGCAGCGATCATTAGCGTAATTAAAAAGAATTTTCCCGATCACCAGATATTGGCAGAAGAGACCGGGCAACACATTAATGATTCAAATTATAAATGGATCATTGATCCCATTGATGGCACCGTGAATTTTGCTCATGGTATCCCACTTTGTTCCGTGGCTATTGCAGTCGAAAAAGATGGCGAAATAATTATGGGTTCCGTCTATGCCCCCGTTTTAGATGAATTATATTTTGCAGAAAAGGGTACGGGTGCTTTTCTAAACGGCAAAAAGATTGGTGTAAGTGAAGAAACCAGTGTGCTAAAGTCTTGTTTGGTTACCGGTTTTCCTTACACTTATATTAACATGTCAAATGGCCCCCTTGACGTTTTTGCCCGACTAATAAAAAAAGGGATTCCAGTACGTCGGCTGGGTTCTGCCTGTATCGATCTTTGCTGGGTGGCCTGCGGAAGATTTGATGGTTTTTATGAACATAAATTGGAACCCTGGGATAGTGCGGCCGGTTACTTAATTGTTGAGGAGGCAGGTGGGAAAGTAACCGATCATGCTGGAAAGAAATTTTCCATCTACCAACATGGAATTGTGGCAACTAACGGAAAAATACACGATGAACTCCTGAAATGGGTAAGAGATGAATTTTAGATTTCGGATTATAGATCTTAGATTTATTTTGAGGAGTATGAGATTATGAACAAAAAAGATCTGCAAAAAAGATCTAAAACCCTGGCTATAAACACGGCCAGACTTTGCTTTAACCTACCTTATAATACAGCAAATAAGATTTACATTGTTCAACGGAAAGATACGTGAGGAACTGCTGACAGTGATTCGTGTGAGCTGCCTGTGAATATTCCTTTTTGATTTTGGACTTTTGGTTTTAGATTGGAAGAAACCTTTTTTATGACGGAAAAAGAATTAAAAGCCATAACTAAGAACATCGCGATATCTGTCGCGGTGCTCTGCCAAAAATTACCAGCTAATAAGGTTAACAACACTTATATTAACCAAATACCTCGAAGCTCGGCTTCCATGGGTGCAAATTACAGGGCTGCATGTCGTGGAAAATCGTCAAAAGATTTCGTTTATAAACTACAAGTTGTAGAAGAAGAAACGGATGAAACTATGTTCTTTTTGGAATTATTGGCGGAATTCAATGAGAAACAACGTCCGGACATGAGGGTGATATATAAGGATACTGAAACCGTATTAAAAATTATTGTTGCGTCGATTAAAACAGCCCAAAGGAACGAAAGCAGAACAAACACGCAACAACCCAAAATCAAAAACCAAAAACCAAAAAAAAATGAACGGTGAGTCCCGTACAGAAATCTCCTCCCTCGGCGAGTTTGGTTTGATCGAGCATTTGACAAAAAATATTGAGCTGCAAAATGCATCTTCGATTGTCGGTGTGGGCGACGATGCTGCCGTTATCGATCATTTTGGAAAACAAACGGTAATAACTACCGATCTCCTGATCGAAGGTGTGCACTTTGATCTTATCTATACTCCTCTAAAACATCTGGGGTATAAAAGCGTTATAGTAAACCTGAGTGACCTGTACGCTATGAATGCAACGCCAACGCAAATAACAATGAGTGTGGGGATCAGCAACCGGTTCAGCGTCGAAGCCCTTGACGAATTTTACGATGGGGTTTATGCAGCATGCGAAAAATATGGCGTTGATCTGGTTGGCGGTGATACTGCATCGTCACAAAAAGGATTTATAAGTTCGGTAACGGCGATCGGTGAGGTAACCCCGGATAAATATGTCAAAAGAAGCGGTGCACAAAAAGGCGATCTGCTTTGTGTCAGTGGTGATCTGGGAGCCGCCTACCTCGGTCT
>DASTIZ010000152.1:0-7777 GCA_035717045.1 Chitinophagaceae bacterium | reverse complement strand
AAGCCTGACGGATTACGCATTTTTCAGACGATTGGTCTGGAAACCTATTTATGAAGTATTAGCAAGAAAATTAAACTTTGATGACTGGCATTTTATGAATTATGGTTACATGCCCGCTGAGTCAGAATCTGCGGTCATGCTGGCAAGTAACGAGGAGATGCACCGTTGTTCTATTCAACTCTATCATTACCTGGCCACACAGATCGAAATAAAAGGAACAGACGTGCTGGAAGTAGGTAGCGGCAGAGGTGGCGGCGCCCGGTATATAAAAAACCAGTTAGGTCCAAAGAGAATGGTTGGAATGGATATAGCTAAGAATGCCATAAAATTTTCATGCAAAACACATGTGATCGATGGCTTATCTTTTGTCCAGGGTAATGCGGAGAAAATACCGTTTGAACAAGAAACATTTGATGTCATTCTGAATGTTGAGTCCTGCCATGCGTATGGTTCTGTGCCAAAATTTCTTAAAGAAGTCAAAAGAGTTTTGCGCAACGGCGGCTATTTTCTCTGTACAGATATCCGAAGTCCTGTCGGAATGGATACGTTGAGAAACCAACTCCTGAATTCTGGATTGAAATTGATCAGAGAAAGTGTTATCAGCAGCAATGTCGTGAAGGCCATCGAGTACGAAGAGGCGATAAAGAAAAAGCGCATTGAAGATAATGTGCCAAAGTGGTTTCAAAATATGTTTAAAGAATTCGCCGGAGTAAAAGGTTCGGAGATACACACGGGTTTGAAGTCAAGTGGGCTGGTCTATCACAGTTTTGTTTTGATAAAGGAGTAGCTTACCTGGATTCTCTGTGTTGCTGAATAAAGGTTTTGATCAATGAATTTTCTTCGCCTTTGATCCTTCTCAATATCCCCGATTCATGGTTGATAATAGTAGTGTCCTTATCAAAAGGCATTTTTTCATACATTTTGCCGCCGGTGAAGTGACACGGCGAGCAATTTTTGATCAGGATGGGTTGCACCTGTTTCATAAAGTCGATGGTATCCTTGAATGCCATAGTTTGTTTTGTAGTAATACCTGGCGAAGGCTTCTTAAAACCAGCGCCTAACAAAATGAAAAAAGTAATGAAGCACAAAAACAACATAATTTTCATGACTTTCTGATCTCCTTTAAAGTTACGATGGAGAAAGGCCAATTCGGCCACCGCTTAACATAATTTTTATTTCATAAATTGGTTTACCAATCGATTACCAGTTTATATGACCATAATACACATCAAAAAACAGACACATGAAATGGCTTACATTTTCTCTATTGGTACTATTAATTTCCTGTGAAGAAAGAACGGCAGGATCTGATGCAACTAACATCGCCCAAGGCAAATGGATCGACCTTTCTTATGACTTCTCTGAAGAAACTCTTTACTGGCCGACGGCCAGCGGTTTCAGGTTTGATACGGCTTTTCAGGGCGTAACTCCTGCCGGGTTCTATTATGAGGCGTATAATTATAGTGCTGCAGAGCATGGAGGTACTCATCTTGATGCCCCGGTTCACTTTGCCAGAGGAAAATGGAGTGTAGATCAGATCCCGTTGGAAAGATTAACCGGGGAGGCTGTAGTCATCGATGTTTCTGCAAAGGCTTTAAAGGATGCGGATTATCAAATTGGTATTGCTGATGTAGAAGGATGGGAAAAAACAAACGGAAAATTGGCTGACGATATCATGATATTATTTCGTACCGGTTATGGTTCATTTTATCCCGATGCAAAAAAATATCTCGGAACCGACGAAAGAGGACCTGACGCGGTTGCAAACCTTCATTTCCCCGGAATTCATCCTGAGCTTGCCGACTGGTTGGTGAAGAATAGAAAAATTAAAGCTGTCGGACTTGATGTAGCCAGTGTCGATTATGGCCAATCGAAAGATTTTAAAACCCACCAGGTATTTTACGAGCAAAATATTTCAGGATTTGAGAATGTCGCCAATCTTGATAAACTCCCGGTAAAAGGTACTTTCATTGTAGCCCTGCCAATGAAAATAAAAGGAGGGAGTGGGGGACCCCTGAGGATCGTTGGTGTTGTTCCCGGAGAATAATTTCAATAGAAATTATTCTCGTCACCTAATTGAGGGACTTCTGCCTCTTCTTTCATGTATTTCATGGTCAACAGTCCGCCAATCGCATCGACAAGAAAATGGAGGACCATTACTATTAATAGTGAGCCCGAATAAATAAAAATGTATCCGAAAATAATGGCGAGAATAAAAATTTTAAACACGGCTTTGGTTCCCTGGTAGAAATGGGCAATGCTGAACACAAATGCCGGAAGAAGTATAGATAAGATCGTTTGATAGTCCCTACCCTCAAATAAATACCAGCAATAAGTAACCAGGTATCCCCTGTAAACGATCTCTTCAAAAACACCGGCGCTGAAACAGAGTAAAAGATATTCGGGTAATTCTTTTGTCTTTGTCGGTAAAAAGGGAGTTCTTTTTTTCCACTTATCCACGGCTGAATCGACGGCCTTTTTGTTTGATAGGGTAATAACTGCATCCAATATATAGATAATTACAAAAACAAAGGCGAGCCACAACCATGATTGTGTATTTGTGGGTTGAGTAAGCCCTATTTCAGCAATGGGTCTTTTGAAAAGCAGCCAGACTGCCATGGTGATTGCTCCCATTAAAAACAGCGAGAAGCTGCTCGTTATGTATATATTCTTTTTTTGGTCGCTGTTAAGAACAAGATCGGGTGTAAATTTTATTCTTTGTCTTGCCGCGAACAATGGAACCGCGACGCAGAAAAAAAAAGCGACAATATGATCAACCCAATGCGGAAATTTATCCATGGTTCTTCTGTTTCGTAAGGTTGAGAAGTTTTTTATGTAACTCCAGCACCTGTGGAATTAATAATTGTTCCTCATCGTTGATCAATACAAAATCGCATTTGCTCATTTTAATATCTTCATCAAGCTGTTGGCTTATTCGCTTTACGACTTCTTCGCGACTTACCTGATCTCTTTCCATTGTCCTTTTTATTCTCAGTTCTTCAGGTGATGAAACCCCAATCACATAATCCAGGCGATCATTCACATTCGCTTCGAAAATCAATGCTGCTTCGTGTATGGCGTAGGGAGTTGTTTGTCTATGCATCCAGGACTCGCCGTCTCTTTTTGTGGCCGGATGAACAATCGCATTTAGCATTTCCAGTTTACCCGGATCTGAAAAAACAACGGATGAGATATATTTTCTGTCAAGAGTGTTGTTTGAATAAGCTTTAGTACCAAAAAGCTTACCGATCGCAGATCTTACTTCTTCATCTTCATTCATCAACCTTCTTGCTTCGGTGTCGGCATAATAAACCGGTATACCCAATACTTCAAATATTTGGGCTGCTGTACTTTTGCCGCTGCCAATGCCGCCTGTTAAACCGACACGAACCATGACGAGACGATTAAAAAGATTGAGGCGGGAAGTTAGGATATGTTATTTAATGGGTAAATAAAAAAGGAAACCGGTTTCCCGATTTCCTCTTTAATCATTTCAATCCGGTAACTCCCGGTTTACTTTTTTTCAGTAGTGACCGCGGGCTTATTGATCGCATTTGTCATTTCCAGGCTAATGGAAGCTTTTTCCATTTTAATATAACTTCCGGGGCTTACTTCCAGGTTAATAGTACCATCATCGTTGATCCGGTTTATCGTGCCATGGATACCGGCGATGGTTACTACTTTAGTTCCTTTTTGCAGGTCGTCAATAAATTTCTTTTGCTCTTTTTGTTTTTTTGTTTGAGGCCTGATAAAGAACAACCAGAAGACAAGAATGATCATTCCCATAAAAATGATGGTGAAGTTCCCGCCAAAGAGCCCGCCTGGTTGCGGCGTATCTGCCAATAAGAAAATATTCATGTTTATTGTTTATTTATTAAACGATCAGCTTTTTGCTTTTACTTCTACCCGGAAAAGAAGTGTTGTCATTTGAGGTTCCGTATTGGCAAATACATTTACGTTTTTTGACTGGGCACCTGGTTTGCCATTACTGTCAAACGCGGCTTTGATTTCACCTGTTTCACCCGGAGCATATGGCTTGGATGGCTTTTCGGGCACCGTGCATCCACAGCCAGCCGTTACATCGGAGATGATCAGGGGTTTGTCACCCGTATTCTTAAACCGGAATACAACGTCAAGTTTCTTGCCTTCTGTGATCTTTCCAAAGTCTCTGTTCGTGCCATCAAGCCATTCAATTGTTGTGAGCGTTGCCTTATCGACTTGCGGAGTGGCAACATTCGTTGTGTTCGGCTGATTTGCCTGGTTTGGGTCGCCTGACTGGCTCACCGTTACGCCAGAATTAGTCGCAGCTGCATTGTTGGAATTGTCTTCGGATTTGTTATCTGCTTCTGTACACGACATGATCGCGATGCCGGACAGGAGTACAAAAAAGATTCTTTTCATCTGAATTTATTTTGGGTTTGCAAATGTAAGCGAAAGCTTTGAGTATAAGAGTTTAGATTGTTAACGGTGGCGAACCGGTTTACTGTACCTTTTTATAATCAACTTTTTGCATTTTGCCCTGTGTAACCAATTCTTTATGGATATTATCAAGAATTCCATTTACAAATTGTCCGCTCTGTGGAGTGCTATATTCTTTGGCCAGGTCAATATATTCGTTGATCGTTACCTTAGGCGGTATTGTTTCAAAATACAGAAATTCAGAAACACCCATTTTCATTAGGATCATATCGAGCAATGCTATTCTCTCCGGATCCCAATTCTTGAGTTTTGGAATGATAAGGGATTGCAGGTATTCACTTTTATCAAGAACAGTTTTCAAAAGATTCACCGCAAAATCTTTTTTTTCACCACCGATCATTTCTTTAAAATCGGTACTGCCGGGTTTTTGTAAAAGATTCACCAGCAGCTGAATCACCATTTCACCATCATCTTCCCAGTTGGTAAAATTTTCTTCCATATAAGAAGTAAAATTTTCGTCGGCCAGGAGCATTTTATCCAATATAAACTCAAGGATTTCCTTTTCATCCTTGTTTTCCCTTCCTTGTTTACTGATGTACGATTTATACTCAGAAGTTTCAGCCAGATGCAGGTACACCCGTCGCACCAGGTCTTTGTTGATCGTTTGATGAAATTTCATCTTTGCCAATGCGTCTTTGAAACTGGGATCATCCAATATTTTCCACAATATTTTATTACCTGACAACTTTGTATTCACATGAAGATCCTCGAAAGATGGCAGATGCTTACCGGCCCGCTGATGCGCATCGGTTTCGGCATAGCGGCAAACTTCAGTTAAAAAATATGTGAGGTGAACAAAAAGTTGGCGGGTCTGGTCAAAATGGTTTTGGAGGATCCTTTGAGGTTCTCCTGGTTTCACGTCGGATTCAAGAGTAGTTACATTGTACAGCGTCTGCATCACTTTTACACGGATATTTCTTCTGCTGATCATCTTTTAAGAACTATTTGGACGACGAAGATAAGTCGACCTTGTAAGTCATGACTACTTTGAGGTTATAGATTTTTTTCCACCGCATTATATTTGTTAACAATATTTCTTCGAAACTTCAAAATTGATTGAAAAGCGGCAACGATAGACCTTAAATTAATTTTCAAAAACCTTCCAAAAATTCCTTCATTGACCCTATCTTTGCCGCCCCAATAAGTTCTTTAGAAACCTCCGCCGTGGCGGAGATGAGGAATTTGGGAGACTGAGTATTCTGCCTGAGGCAGACGAAAGGTCGTTATTACCAATAAATCAAAAAGAAATGGCAAAAGAAGTTTCTGGCTTTGTTAAGCTTCAGTGCAAGGGTGGCCAGGCCAACCCGGCACCTCCGATCGGTCCTGCCTTGGGTTCCAAGGGTATCAATATCATGGAATTCTGCAAACAATTCAATGCCCGTACGCAGGACAAAATGGGTAAAGTACTTCCCGTATTAATTACCGTTTATTCTGACAAAAGTTTTGATTTTATCATCAAGACACCTCCTGCATCCGTTCAATTGCTCGAGGCTGCAAAATTGCAAAGTGGCTCTAAGGAATCCAATCGTACGAAAGTGGGTAAGGTGACATGGAACCAGGTTGAGGCAATCGCAAAAGATAAAATGCCAGACCTGAACTGCTTTACCGTGGAAAGCGCTATGAAAATGGTCGCCGGTACGGCACGCAGCATGGGCATCACGGTAGAAGGTAAAGCTCCCTGGGACAATTGATCCCGATAGCTATCGGGACTATGAATCCCGACGTGTACAGTCGGGACTTTTGAAAAATTAAAACTTATTGAAAATGGCATTCGTTGGTAAAAAAAGAAAAACAGCTCAGTCAAAGGTTGACGCAGCTAAACAATATAGCCTGAAGGAAGCATCTGCATTAGTGAAACAGGTAACTACCTGCAAGTTCGATGCTTCAGTCGATCTTCATATCCGTTTGGGAGTTGATCCCAAAAAAGCTGACCAGGCAATTCGCGGAACCGTTACGCTTCCTCACGGCACCGGTAAAACAAAAAGAGTATTGGTGCTTTGCACTCCCGATAAAGAAGAAGCTGCAAAGGCAGCCGGTGCAGATTATGTGGGTCTGGATGAATATGTGACAAAGATCGAAGGTGGGTGGGTCGACGTTGATGTGATCATCGCTACTCCGCAGGTAATGCCGAAGATCGGTAAGCTTGGTAAGGTATTAGGTCCAAGAAACCTGATGCCAAACCCAAAGACCGGCACCGTTAGTAATGATGTTGCAGCAGCAGTGAATGAGGTAAAAGGGGGTAAGATCGCTTTCAAGATCGACAAAGCAGGGATCATTCATGCGTCGATCGGCAGGGTAAGTTTTACGCCTGAAAAAATTGCTGAGAACAGCCAGGAATTGCTCAATGCCATCATTAAAGCAAAACCATCTTCAGCAAAAGGAACATACCTCAGAGGTATCAGCATGGCGAGTACAATGAGCCCGGGTATTTCAATTGATACAAAAGGATTTGTTCATTAAAACCCCAAAGCCCCTAAGCGGAGCTTTTGAAGAAACAAAATTTCGAAGAGTCAAAAATTAATAAAATGACTAAAGAGCAAAAAAATGAAGTGATCGAAGTACTGAAAGGAAAATTTTCCCAGTACAATAACTTCTATGTGACCAATACCGAATCGCTGTCCGTTGCGCAGGTAAACAAGCTTCGCCGTATCTGCTTCAACAAGAAAGTGGAAATGAAAGTGGCTAAGAACACGCTGATCAAAAAGGCGCTAGAGGCTTTAGATAACGACAGATATTCGACCGTATATGATTCTTTACATGGTGTGACAGCACTCATGTTCACGGAAAGTCCAAAAGATCCTGCGATCATCATATCAGATTTCAGAAGAGACAGCAAGGGTCAGTTGCCGGTATTTAAGGCTGCATTCATTGATGGGGACGTGTTTGCGGGGGATGATCAATTAAAGGCACTGGTGTCATTAAAGAGCAAGCATGATCTTATCGGGGACGTCATTGGACTGTTGCAATCACCTGCCAAGAATGTGATCAGCGCATTGAATGCAGGAGGAAAATTAGCAAGCCTGGTGAAAGCGTTGGAAGAACGGGCTGCAAAAGCGTAAATCATTTTAGATTTTAGATTTTTGATTTTGGATTTGAGATCAGGAATCAAGTTCACCCAACTAAATCTGAAATCTAAAATCCAAAATCTAAAATTGAATCCTAAGTCTTCGGGTAAAAGTGAAGACACAATTATAAACCTCCGCCGGAGTGAAAGCTATGAAGGCGGTTATTAAAAATGTAAAACAATGGCAGATTTAAAAGCATTTGCAGAGCAGTTAGTAGGACTGACTGTAAAAGA
>DASTIZ010000151.1:0-8047 GCA_035717045.1 Chitinophagaceae bacterium | reverse complement strand
GCGATAATAGCGGAAATTCCCCGGCAAATGACCGGTTATACAGGAATGACGGTGATTCCTTACAGTTAGGTCATCCTGTTTTTGCCGATGTTAGTTTACAGGCAGGCATTAAAGACGATGGCTATGGATTAGGTGTCTCTGTAAGCGATTTCAATAATGATGGGTGGCCGGATGTATATGTTGCCAATGATTTTGTATCAAACGATATTTTATGGTTGAATAATAAAAATGGAACCTTCACCAATTGCATTGATAAGGCAATGCGTCATCAAAGTTACTCCAGTATGGGAGTGGACGCCGCCGATGTCAATAATGACGGATTAAGTGATGTGGTTACATTGGATATGCTACCTGAATACAATGAAAGAAAGAAAATCACCTATTCTTCCATGAATTATGAACGCTACCAGGCAGAGCGGTTCAGGGGGTATGAACCCGAATTCATGCGAAACATGCTGCAGCTTAATAATGGCAACAGATATTATAGCGATAATGATTCCCCAATTCCTTTTTTCAGCGAAATAGGGCAATTAGCCGGCGTAGCTGCAACAGACTGGAGCTGGAGTGTTTTGCTTACAGATTTCAACAACGATGGTTGGAAAGACATGCATATAACAAATGGAATAGGAAGAGATTTTATTAATGCAGATTTTATAGAGTTCAGCCATGAGACATTTAAAACCGTTGCTGATAAAAAAGAACAACAAACAGTTCTCAAAAGAAAGTTATCCAGCCTTAGCCATATAAACCTCGGTAATTATTTATACATCAACAATCATGATTATTCATTTAAAGACAGGTCTGAAGAATCGGGAATTGGGGAACCTGCCCTGTCTAATGGAGCTGCTTATGCTGATCTCGATAATGATGGGGATTTGGATCTTGTAGTTAACAACATCAACAAACAGGCCTTTGTTTTTATAAATAATACTATCAGGAAAACCAAGCCTGTTCAAGCTCATTTTATAAAAATAATTTTGAAAGGAGATGGAAACAATAAGCACGCCTTTGGAGCAAAGGTTTGCTTATACAGCAATGGAAGAATACAAATGGGAGAACAGAGCCCAGTAAGAGGTTATTATTCCTCGGTTGACCATGACCTGATTTTCGGTCTTGGCGCCCATTCAAAAATTGATTCTCTGGTTATCATTTGGCCAAATGGGAAAAAAGAAATAAAAAAAAATATTCCCGCAGATACTTCATTAATTCTTTTTGAAAAAGATGCTTCGCTGATGCATCAGCCTGCAAACTCCGATTCATCGCTGCTTTTTAATGACATCACATCTTCCTCGGGAATTCAGTACCGTCATGTTGATTATGAATTCAATGATTTTGCGGTTCAAAGATTGCTCCCGCAAAAATTTTCCCAAATGGGACCTTTTATAACTGCGGGTGATATGAACAAGGATGGCAAAATTGATTTCTTTGTCGGTGGTGCGGCAACTTCTTCCGGGCAGATTTTTTTCCAGGGCCCTGGTCAAGCTTTCCGTTCAAAAAATGTCGTGAGCGGTTCAAAGTTTGAAGAAGATGTCGATTGCCTTTTATTTGACGCGGATAACGATGGCGATCTTGATCTGGTCGTCACGTGCGGCGATGTACAGCAGCCTGATACATCCATTTATTATCGTCCGAGGCTGTATATGAATGATGGAAAGGGAAATTTTAGCTTCAACGATCGTGCTATGCCATTTAAGGTTAGAACCATTACGGGAACGGTGAGCGCAGGCGATTATGATAACGATGGTGATCTTGATCTTTTTATAGGAGGAAGGGTGGCAAGAAAATACCCACTTCCAGCACAAAGCTTCATCCTGCAAAATCATCATGGCATTTTTACCGATGTAACCCGGGAAGTTTGTGCGTCACTTCAAAAACCGGGAATGATCACCTCGTCTGTGTGGACTGATTTTGATAATGATCAGCAACAGGATTTAATTGTTGCAGGTGAATGGATGCCTGTTCGTTTTTTCAAAAATAACCAGGGCAAATTAGAAGAGATAACTTCAAACACCGGCTTAACGCAAATGAATGGAATGTGGCGAAGCCTTGCCGGTGCAGATCTTGATAAAGACGGGGACATGGATATCGTTGCCGGTAATCTGGGTTCGAATTGCATTTATCATGTTGGACCCGATATGCCCATGCACCTCTTTGCAAAAGACCTGGATGAAAACGGAAGTATTGATCCGATATTTTTTTATTATATAAAAGACAAAGATGGAAAGAGGCGACTATACCCGGCTATCAGCCGAGCCCAATTTGCTGACCAGGTACCGGCTATAAAAAAACGATTTTTACTGGCACAGGATTATTCAAAAGCATCGTTTGACGAAATTTTCAATGGCAATAAGAAAGAAGGCCTTATGCATTTTACCTGCGATGAGACACGCAGTTGTTATTTCGAAAACTTAGGCGGCGGAAAATTTAAGAAACATTTGCTTCCTATTGAAGTGCAATTCGCACCAATTAATTCCATTATTTGTGATGATATAGATGGAGATGGAAACATAGATCTCATCATGGCGGGTAACGAATACCAAACAGATGTGATGACCGGAAGATATGATGCCTCATATGGCTGGTTTTTGAAAGGAAGGAAGAATAAGACCTTTCAGGTTGTGCCTCCAATCCGCAGCGGTTTGATTGTCGATGGCGATGTAAAGGACATGGAGTTAATCCAAATAACAAACCATCAAAAGCTCCTGCTGATTGCACGAAACAATGATTCACTTAGAGTATTTAAGATTGCCAGCCGCTAAACCGGAGCGCTGAAAATATCACTATGGATATGCACGATGTGTGCAAAATCTGCCGCCGTTTTCTATTGGAAGTTTTTTATAGAGAAGTTGGGATACTTTGTAGTTCATACATTTATTTTTGACAACTACTCATCGTAAACACTTGCTAAGGAAAAGGCATTTTAAGAATGCTCTCCCGATATTCTTCGAAAAATCCAGGTACAGAGAGTTCAGAAAACAAAGAGAAGCTTCATTTGATCCCGGCAAAGGAAACGAATTTGATGAAGGTGACTTGTCTCGAAAACCTTTGCCCGTATGCTGTTGAAAATGGTGAGCCTGCAGTAAAAAGCGGAAGTCAGGAATGGCCAGAGAATATATTAACAGGTATATTTAAGGACGATCGAAACGACAATAAATTAAATAAAAGTTTGTGATCGAAATCAGTCAACAATCATCAATTAGAATTGAATAAAAAATAAATCAATCATGCACCGAATTATTTTATTTTTTTTCCTTGGCTTCATTATCATACAGAATAAAAACTTTGCACAGGTTCAAGTGACATTGAATATGGCTTCGGCAAAAACAACTATCGACAGACATATTTACGGGCATTTCTCGGAACATTTAGGCCGTTGCATTTATGATGGCTTTTGGGTTGATGATTCGGTTAAGGTCCCAAAAAAAGACCGTATTCGTCTCGATATTGTTGAAGCATTGAAGAACATTCAAATTCCCAATCTTCGTTGGCCGGGCGGATGCTTTGCCGATGAATACCACTGGCGTGATGGAGTTGGGCCACGCGACCAGCGTCCGAAAATGGTGAACACCAACTGGGGTGGTGTAGTGGAAGACAACAGTTTTGGTACAAATGAATTTTTAGAACTTTGTTCCCTGCTTGGTTGCGAACCCTATATTTCAGCGAATGTTGGCAGCGGCACCGTTGAAGAAATGAATAAGTGGGTGGAGTATTTGAATTTTGACGGTGAAAGCCCCATGGCAAATGAACGTAAGAAAAATGGCCATCCGAAACCGTACAACGTAAAATTCTGGGGCATTGGTAACGAGACCTGGGGTTGTGGCGGTAACATGACGGCAGAATACTATGCCGACATATACAGGCAGTATGCTTCCTATGCCAAGAATTATCCGAATGCAAGACTGCGTAAGATAGCAAGCGGTGCTAACTCCGGGGATTATCACTGGACGGAGACACTGATGAAAAAAATTCCACTTAACATGATGTGGGGAACCGGTCTTCACTATTACACAGTTCCTACAGGTAATTGGAGGCGCAAAGGCTCTGCGACAAACTTTGATGAAGCTGAATACTTCAGCACCATGAAAAATTGTTTGCGCATGGAAGAATTCGTGGCGCGTCATTCCGCTATCATGGATAAATACGATAGTTCAAAAAGGGTGGCATTGGCAGTTGACGAATGGGGAATCTGGACGGATGTTGAGCCGGGTACCAATCCCGCCTTCCTTTTTCAGCAAAACAGTTTGCGTGATGCGATCGTAGCGGGAACAACGCTGAATATTTTTAATAATCATGCCGATCGTGTACGGCTGGCCAATCTTGCTCAGACCGTAAATGTGTTGCAGGCATTGGTACTAACAAAAGGAGCGCAAATGCTGCTGACACCAACGTACTATGTTTTCGATTTATACAAAGTGCACCAGGATGCAAAACTGATCCCGGTCCGTTTCCAAAGTCCGGATTATATAAATGGTGATCAGAAGCTCCCTGCATTGAATATTTCAGCTTCGAAAGATTCAACAGGTGTTGTTCATATTTCTTTAGTGAACATTGACGCGAACAAACCAATTTCAATTCAAACCACAATAGACGGCAATTGGAAATCAGCCACAGGCAGAATACTGACTTCAAATAAAGTGAATGATTACAATAGCTTTGATCAACCAAATAAAGTCATTATAAAACCTTTCCAGGGTGCCAAACTTCAGGGTAATAAATTATCAATTGATCTTCCGGCCAAAAGTTTGGTTGTGGTCCAGTTAAAATAAATGTGCTGGCCGCCAGTTCTTAATTTAAAATTTTAATCATATGAATCTAAAATCGTCAGCTATTGTTTTAGCGACCACATTATTGAGTGGCATCTGTTACGCACAAACACAAAATGCACCTCTGGAAGATTTTAAACCTTCAACCTTAAATCAGCCTGGACAAGAATATCCGCAGGTAAATTCGCAAGGGTATGCCAGGTTCCGGATAAGAGCACCCCATGCCGACAGCGTTAGGGTAAGCCTGGGACCCGGTGGTACGAGGGGAGGAACTCCATTAACTAAAGTTACAGACAGCGTTTGGATGGGTACCACGACAGGACCCCTGGAAGAAGGTTTTCATTATTACCGTATCATTGTAGACGGGGCAACGTTTAACGATCCCGGCACATTAAATTTTTACGGCTCTACCCGTTGGGAAAGTGGAATCGAAGTACCTGCTCACGATCAGGATTTTTATGCGCTTAAAAATGTTCCTCACGGCCACGTGCAGCAGATTCTTTTCCCCTCTCCAAGTACAAATACCTCGCGCCGCGCTTTTGTGTATACGCCACCCGGATACGAAAAGGATACAAAGAAAAAATATCCTGTTTTATACCTGCAGCATGGCTGGGGAGAAGATGAAACCGCATGGACCAACCAGGGACGTGCTAATCTGATCATGGACAACATGATCGCCGAAGGCAAGATCAAGCCTTTCATTATTGTGATGACGTATGGAATGACCAATGATATAAGGCCCGGTGGCGGTGGCCTCAGAAATTTTAACATTCAGCCATTTCAAACCGTGCTCCTTGATGAGTTGATCCCTTATGTAGATACCCACTTCCGTACAATTGCCGATCAGAAAAATCGCGCTATGGCGGGACTTTCAATGGGCGGCTTTGAAACACGTACCATCACTCTTGCTCGCCCTGAAGTATTCTCATATTATGGACTTTTTAGTGGAGGAGTTTATAAAGCTGAAGAGATCAAAGACAAGTCAAAAGTGAAACTTATTTTTATGAGTTGCGGAAGCTTTGAAAATGCTGATGGAGTAACAAAAGCTGCTGACACACTGAAAATGGCACGCTTCCATGCCGTGTCGTACATTTCTCCAAATACACGCCATGAGTTTCAAACCTGGCGCCGCAGCCTGTTTGTAATGGCTCCTATGTTGTTCAAGGATTGATGAT
The DNA here is from genome assembly GCA_035717045.1 of Chitinophagaceae bacterium. Lineage (GTDB taxonomy): Bacteria > Bacteroidota > Bacteroidia > Chitinophagales > Chitinophagaceae > VBAS01. Next base: position 2,109 of record DASTIZ010000151.1, on the reverse strand, counting down.
ATCTGCTGATCTGAGTAGTTTAACAAAGGTGGGGCCTTCGATGCAAAACAAAACTGCTAATGCTCAATATAGCCCAGCGGTCGCCCGGGGGATCAGGTGGAAAAAAGGCAGATGCTACTATGAAGTCTTTTTCAGATAATCCGCATAAAAAAATAGAACCTGGCCAAAAGGACATTTTCGCATATTAGGGGTAAGTAATGGGATGAGAGAAAAGAGATAAATTTGTTTTATCTCTACCATTAAACTTAAATCTCTGCCTTTCTCTGCAATTAATAACCTGGTTTGTCCAAATTGTGGCAAACTCTATTCTCCTGCAGTAATTAATACCTATGCAGTTTGTTGTAATCAGCCATTAATTGTTCAATATGATCTTACGATCCCATTTTCGAAGAACCAGTTGCTGAACAGGAGCCATACCATGTGGCGCTATTTTGAAGTACTGCCGGTAAAAGATGAAAAAAATATTGTGTCACTTAGCGAGGGGATGACTCCTCTTCGTACACTGAACACCCTGGCTTCACATTTCAAATTGTCATCATTATTGATGAAGGACGAATCCGTAAATCCGACTGGCTCTTTTAAAGCAAGAGGGATCAGTGCGGCAGTTTCGAAAGCAAAAGAATTTGGCATCGAACGTTGTATCATCCCAACCGCTGGCAGCGCAGGCGCAGCCCTTGCTGCGTACTCTGAAAAAGCAGGAATAAAATGCATTGTCGTTATGCCGGAACATACTCCCGATGTATTTAAAATGCAATGCAAATATTACGGGGCAGAGTTGATCCTTGTAAAAGGATTGATCAATGATTGTGCGAAAAAGGTAGAAGAATTAAAAAAAACGGGAGATCATTTTGATATAACTACGATGAAAGAGCCTTACCGTGTAGAAGGAAAAAAAACAATCGGCTATGAAATTGCAGAACAACTCGCCTGGGAATTACCTGATGTTATCATATGCCCGGTTGGCGGTGGTACCGGGTTAATAGGTATGTGGAAAGCCTTTAAGGAGATGATTGAGCTTGGTTGGATAAAAGAACCCTTACCCAAAATGATCGCTGTGCAGGCAGCGAACTGTGCCCCGCTTTTAGCATCGTATAAAGATCCTCTTAACTGGAAACAAGGTTTTTCTCCGCAGCCATCGCTGGCATATGGTCTCGCAGTTCCTTATCCTTTTGGCCTTGACCTTATGCGAAAAGTTATCAACGAATCGAAAGGTCAAGTGATTGCTGTCACCGAAAATGAAATCACCGATGGAGTAACCGAAATTGAAAAAGAAGAAAAGATTTTGATCTCACCTGAGGGCGCAGCGACCTGGATAGCAATTAGCCATCTACTCCGCAACAATGTGATAAGCCGCGACGACAAAATATTGTTATTAAATACCGGCAGCGATCACAAACACCTGGAGAACCTGAATAACGCCGATTAATACCAGTTTACGCCGGGTTTCTTTTGCTCTTCGTTTTCTTCTCAATATCCTCAACCTGCTTTATGAATTTACCGATATCCTGATCATCATAAGTGCCATAAGCATCCGTTAATGTGCCTTTGGTTCCATCATCTAATTCTATAGCATATAAAATAGCGCTATCGGCGGGGTCGCTTGCGCCTTCAAAACGGAAAAAATTTTTAATATGAACTTCTTCAGGTTTATAATGTTTCCCGTTTCCGGTTGTTGCCAAACCCTTCTCATCGACTTTAAAGTTCTCCGTATACCCGTCGCTTACCAGTTTATTGACACAGGCTGACAGCGTATTCATCTGCCCTGTATTAGGTTGCTGTTCCATATATTCTTTTAGATATATGAGTCAAAAAATCATACCAGTTTATAGAGCATAGAATGACAGCACTTTAAAGGGTGAAAACGAAGGATCCTTAATTCCTGTGGTTCTTTTTCCTGATTTTTATGAGATCATGTTATAAACAAGCTCAACACCATTACGCCGACCAATCCCAAAATTGAAATGATCGTTTCCATGACCGTCCAGGAAAGAAATGTTTGTTTCAATGAAAGATTAAAGAATTCCTTGAATATCCAGAAACCTGAATCATTGACGTGAGAACAAAAAACACTGCCTGTTCCGACGGCTAACACCAATAACTCCGGGGATA
>DASTIZ010000150.1:0-6141 GCA_035717045.1 Chitinophagaceae bacterium | reverse complement strand
AGCTATATCAAGCCTGAGAATCATACCCCCTTTATTCCGGAACCGGCCAAATACACAAATCCGGAAACCGGTGTGACCACGAACTTTGGCGGTATCATGGGGTTACTGGGAGCAGCGGGCATAGTTTTCTTTGCGTTTATTGGTTTTGATGCCGTTTCAACAGCAGCACAGGAAACCAGGAATCCAAAAAAATCAATGCCGATTGGTATTCTCGGATCACTGGCGATTTGTACTGTTCTTTATATTCTTTTTTCCTGGGTATTAACCGGTGTGGCAAGCACTGAAGACTTCCGTACACATGGAAAAGAAGCATCTGTTACTTATGCCATTGAACATCTTGAGGGAACCACGGTTGGCGGCGAATGGGTACCAAAGTATGAATGGCTTGCTGACCTGATCACCGTAGCCATTCTTGCTGGTTTTTCGTCGGTGATTCTGGTAATGCTGTTAGGACAGTCTCGCGTGTTTTTCTCAATGAGTCGTGACGGCCTTGTTCCAAAAATATTCTCACAAGTGCACCCGAAATACCGGACTCCTTATAAGGCAAATCTTATATTTTTTGTATTGTCGTCATTATTCGCGGGCTTTGTTCCGGCAGATGTTGTTGGTGAAATGACAAGTATCGGGACTTTGTTTGCATTCATTCTTGTTTGTGCAGGCGTATGGATCATGCGAGTAAAACATCCGGAAATTCCAAGGCAATTTAAAGTGCCGGCACTTCCTCTTGTAGCCATATTAGGAATACTTGTTTGTGCCGCCATGATTTTTGGCCTGGGTTGGACAAACTGGTTAAGATTATTTGGATGGCTTGCTATAGGATTGATTATTTATTTTGCTTATAGTATAAGGCATAGTCATTTACAAAAACGCAATCCCTGAGATATTTTTCTCTTTTAATGAGAAACCGTTCCACCTTTCAGGAGCGGTTTTTGTTTTTAGCACATTGCCTTACTTTTGCAACCCAAATCTCATTTTAGATTTTAGAGTGCGCATTGCAGACTTAACAATCACTTCATAAAAAATCTAAAATCTAAAATCCAAAATCTAAAATTGATAGTTCATGGGAAGAATATTTGAAGTAAGAAAAGCCACCATGTTTGCCCGCTGGGACAGGATGGCGAAACAGTTTACCCGTATCGGTAAAGAAATTGTGATCGCTGTAAAAGCCGGTGGGCCCGATCCTTCTACCAATGCTGCCCTCCGACGTTGCTTTCAGAATGCGCGGAGCGTAGGCATGCCAAAAGACCGGGTGGAAGCGGCTATCAAAAGAGCACAGGGAAAAGAACTGATAAATTATGAAGAGATCCTTTATGAAGGATATGGTCCGCATGGTGTTGCCATATTAGTGGAAACAGCCACCGACAATCATGTGCGTACGGTCGCGAACGTAAAATCGCATTTTACAAAAGGCGGTGGAGCATTGGGAAATAGTGGCTCTGTCTCTTTTCAATTCAAAAAAATGGGGGTGTTTAAATTAAAACCTGAAGGATTGAATTCGGAAGACCTCGAATTAGAACTGATCGATCATGGTCTTGAAGAATTGGGGGAAGGCACCGGTGAGAATGGAGAGAATATTTTAGTCGCCCGTTGTGGTTTTACCGATTTTGGCAGAATGCAAAAGGCGCTGGAAGAAAAAAATATAACGCCAATCAGCGCAGAGGTTGAATGGATACCTACTACAACTGTTCCACTGAATGATGCCCAGGCGGAAGATGTTAGTAAACTAATTGAAAGGCTTGAGCAGGATGACGACGTGCAAAAAGTATTTCACAATATGGGATGAGGTGCTTACGCTGTGCGCTGATCACCCGGCAAAAATTTTCCTGTGAACCTGAAATAAACATCTGAAGTATTTTTTCCTGCTTTTCCATCTTCAAGCAAATGGGCGCCGGCAAGGTTCATTAATTTTTGTAATTCTCTGGCTTTCTCAACAATACGGGTTGCCGCGAATGTTACCGTCTCACCTAATTGTTTAATAAGATCACGCCGGTTGGGGATCTCAACAGGTGTTGATTGTGTTTCTGTAAGACGTCTTAATAAGATCGCAGCGATCAATGAACGGTGTAAGATGTAATTTTATGAAGTGAAGGATAATCCCGTAATTCTTTTTGATGGTGTTTGTAACCTGTGCACAGGCAGTGTACAATTTATTTTGAAAAGGGATGAAGAGAAGAAGTTCCTGTTTGCTTCTCTTCAATCGCCCTATGGGCAAGATCTCCTGAAACAATTCGATCTTCCAAACAATACCTTCAATTCTTTCATTCTTTACCAGGATGAAAAGATTTATACACGATCCACAGCGGCATTAAAGATCTTTCAGCAATTAAAGGGTTGGAAATGGGTAAGGATATTTGGGATCGTTCCGAAATTCATTCGTGACGCTGTTTACAACCTGATCGCAAATAATCGCTACAAATGGTTTGGAAAAAAAGATGAATGCTGGTTACCCACGCCGGAACTAAAGGCAAGGTTTTTAGATTGACCCTTCAAAGTAAAAGCTACCTCAAATAAATGAGGTAGCTTTTTTAATACGGATCATTTCTATTGGTTAATCGGGCAATTTTACCAGTTTTAATTCTTTATGCCTCAACCCTTGTGTAACTCTGACAACATACGCACCGGGCCGATAAGTATCACCGAGGCTCGTAATTGAGTGGACATTCACGTTTCTCGTCTCTATCAACTTACCATTGATGTCAAATACCTGCATCACGATCCTTTCATTTACATTTGTTTTTACAATTATTGAAAATGAGGTGATACTGGGATTAGGATAGCTGATAACCTCAAGTTCATTTCTATCGTCGGGACTTTTTGTCTCCAGCTCCATCTTCTCAGTTGTGTTAGAAGATGTAAGGTTTGAATTAGTTCCGCTTATTACTATTGAACTGTTTGACCCCACAGCTTGTGTTGGTAAGCTGGCGTCGTTTGCACCGGGATGATTGTCATAAATAATGGTGCCGGTGTTTTTGTTATAGATCTTCATTCTGATCTTGTCAACACCGGAACCTTCCAACTGGCCGTCAAGAACAGTCATCGTAAAACCAATCCCGCTTTGTCCGCCGACGATTTTACCCGTGCCTTTGAATTGTGCCATGGCGTTGTTGATAACGAGATAATCAAAGTTCAACGCGTTGAATTCAAAATCGCCGACCTTAAATTCAAATTGTGTTTCCCCTTTAGGGTTTGTTGAATTCTTAAAATAGTTTACCGCAAATCCATAGCTGGCTTTGCCCATTGCATTGGGATTAGATCGCAATGCGCCGGCCGGCGAGTCATAATAGCCTCCGCCGTAGGTATACCCGCCATTTGGATCATAGATCACAACAATAGCATCAAGATCATCATTTGTATTGGCATATGAAGTGATCCCATTTTGATCCGTTACATTCATTTGTAGTTTATAAACACCAGGGCTGTTGAACTTATAATTACCTGAAACTTTTCCATTCTGATTGCCGGCTGGTTCCGTTACGTTGCCATTTGTCACCGCATTTCCGTCAACTAACCATTTTGCAGTATGCTGGTTGCCCGGTTTATCCCAGAATACGCCACTGAATGGAACGTTTGAACCAACCTTATACGGTGTACCTGTTTTTGGTGAAGTGATATTATGGGCCACTACTACTGTGATAGACGTGTCCACAGGTTGATTGCAGCCATCTGTGATAGAAACTTTAATTGTATAGTAACGAGCCTGTCCGTTATTCGCTTTTTCGGCTCTTAATCGCACATGATGCGCATCAATCACTTCCCAATCAGGCGCCTGGTCACCATCGCTTCCACCACTAACGGGATCACTGCTGCTAACTTCCAGCGTGCCGGTTACTCCACAATTATCCGTTGCCGTATAATTGATCATTACATCCCGCATCTTATGATTTGGTGGCCATAATACAACCGGATCCGCGCTAAGGGAAGTCACTTTCGGTGGCTCATTATCAGCAACATTGATAATTTGAGTCCGGCTTGCAGTATTGCCACATCCATCAGAGGCGACCCACTTTCTTAGCAATGTAAACCGGTTCGCGCATTGGACATTCGTTTTTGTTTCTGAATAATTGACGGTAACATTTGCGGTACAATTATCCGTTGCCGTTTGTGTTGGAGCAGCAGGAATATCTTTTTCGCAAGACACATTAACTGATGAGGGATCGGTTCCGTCAAATACCGGCGGTACCGCGTCGAGGACTACAAATATCTGGGAAACGGTTGCAGTATTGCCACACGCATCCGTGGCTGTCCATGTACGTGTTAGTTTAAATTTATTTGCACATTGTTGATCTGAAATCACCTCATTTAATGTAACTGTCGGTAATGCCGACAGGTCATAACAATTGTCTTCTGCACTTAAATACGGTGCCTCCGTGATATCCGAAACGCAGCTCACCAGATTCATTTGATTAGGGACCATGTTGAAAGTTGGGGGTACCGTATCCTTGACATTAATGACCTGGCTGTATTCGGCTGTATTGCCACACACATCAGTGGCTGTCCAGGTTCTTGTTAAAGTATACTTGTTTGCGCACGGTCCATTTGTTTTAACTTGTTTGAATATAACAGAAACTTCTTCATTGTTACACTCATCGTATGCCGTATAGCTGTCCGGGAATACAACCGGTACACTTGCGGGACACGCAACACTCAGCGGTGAAACCGGTGGCGGTTGTACAAAATGCGGCGGTTTGTCGTCATTAACAGTAATTATCTGTGAACAGGTACTTGTGTTACCAGACCCATCGGTGGCTTTATAAGTACGTGTGATTGTATATTTATTCCAACAGGTCTCATTGGATCTTACATCACTCACAAACTCAGCATAGAGAGTAGTTGATTGTGAACAATTATCGATAACGGTAAATGGTGCGGGCACAGGAACTTCATCGGGACATGCTACTGTTAAATCCGGTGAACAAATCATAACAGGTGATTCCCGGTCTTCAACTGTTACTGTGAAACTGCATGATGTCCCCGGATAATCAATCAGACTGTACGTTACAGTATTAATACCTTTTGCGAAACTTACACCGCTTGCACTACCACCTCCGATCGTGAGCAAGCCGCCATTTTCTATGCGATAACTAACAGCAGCACCCGAGGGTGTAATTACAGGATCGATATTGTTTACAATTGCTGAACAATTGCCCGGATCGGTTGAAACTGTCTTATTTACCGGGCAGCTAACGCCTGGTGTCGAAAGTGATTCTTCCTGAACAACTACCTTATTATTTTCGGGGGTTGAACCGTTACCCCGTGATGTGGTCGAAACATCCACATCAACATCTCCCGGTTGATAGGCATTATAAGTGTTCCTGTTATAAGTTTCTTTATTATAGCGGGCATCCTTTGCCCTTATTACCTGTGCATAGGAAGAAATGAAAACATAAAGTCCGCACAAAACAAGTAATGGTACCAGGACTATCTTATTATAATTAAATTGTTTCATAACGTTAGCTTTAGAAATAAAAAGAGAACAGTAGAGTAATTAATGACCAAAATGTGAAAGTTTAAACCGGTGAATGATTGCAGGAATGAAGAGAAAAGAACCTCCACGCGAATGCATGAAGGTCTTTTATTGAGCTAACCGTCCTCTAGTTTTGCATGTACTTACCAGCCGGTCCTTGTTCAGCCTTCCTTGAGAAGATATTTATCCCTACTCTTTCGCCCTGCATGAAGCCTATCTGAATACTGCGTTTGTAATGAATGCCTGCGTAGAACCTTGACAATCCGGCTTCGGCGGCTATGTCATACATGGAAGAATATGTTCTGGGCGCATAATTCAAATAATCATATGTATGATCCGTGAAATTTCCAATATTGCCGAACAGGTTTTGAATAACATATGCTGAAGCCATGGAAAGCGATGAATGTGCTGATGTATACTCCGGATGAGCAGGAGTTGTCAGAAATGAACTCCATGTAGTTTGACCCATTACTTCACGGATAAAGGTAATAGGACGAACAACGTTATAATCATACTTTCCTTTAAGACACACGATCAGGGCATCGTTACCCGCAGCTCCTGTAAGAGCATAAGCCAATGCAGCTTTTTCTAAAGTTGTGGCCGTTTGCCTGATCACTTGTTGTAAAATGCTCAACCAATGACCGGGCGATGTAGCACCGGGCACGTCTTTCCAAAAG